>NZ_CAXTGZ010000020.1:0-24253 GCF_964243625.1 uncultured Caballeronia sp. | reverse complement strand
TTCCGGGAACAGCCGCGGATACAGCGCCCCCGCGATGAACGCCCCGATTATCGGCGCGACCCAGAAGAGCCAGAGCTGCCCCAGCGCCGCCCCGCCTGCAAAGAGCGCAGGCCCGGTCGAGCGCGCCGGATTGACCGATGTGTTGGTCACCGGTATCGATATCAAATGGATCAGCGTCAGGCACAAGCCAATGGCGAGCGGCGCGAATCCGGAGATGGCGCGTCCGTCGGTGGTGCCCAGAATGACGAGCACGAAGAAGAATGTCATCACGACTTCGCAGATGAGGGCGGCGGTCATGGAGTAGCCGCCGGGCGAGCGTGCCCCGTAGCCGTTGCTGGCGAAGCCGCTGGCGGCGGCGTCGAACCCGGGCACGCCCGAGGCAATCAGATACAGCACGAACGCGCCAAGGGTCGCGCCGATCACCTGCACGACGATGTACGGTACCAGCTCTTTCGCCGGAAAACGGCCAGCGACTGCCAGCCCGACGCTAACTGCCGGATTCAGATGGGCGCCTGAAATATGGCCGAGTGCATAAGCCATGGTGAGCACGGTCAAACCGAATGCCAGCGATACCCCCACAAAACCGATTCCCGTTCCCGGAAACTTCGCGGCGAGAACCGCACTTCCGCATCCGCCAATTACTAGCCAAAACGTGCCAAATAACTCCGCTATGAGACGCTGTTGTAATCGCATGATGTGACATCCATTAGATACGACGGGTTTCGAGAAGAATCGGCGCGACCGCTTTGATTCGTTTTAGTCCTCCTGACTATTTGTCTGCTGTGTGACGCGGCGCATAAATACGGAATGCCGGTCACGCAATCAGTGTAGGTCAGGGATTTTAAAAATCGACCCTGCAAATGCGTCTTTCAAACATGAAAGTCGGCGGCCATGTCTTCGTCGGTGCGCGCGAGCAACCGTCCGCTTCTGCACGCCTGAGTAAAAAGATCGAAGTCCCGTTCGACCTGATCCGCGTAGTTCTTCGAATACGACACCAGCGCTTCTGCCATCTGGCTGCCCTGGCCGAGATACGCGCTGATTTCGATTGCCTTGCCGCTCGCCTTCGCGTGAGCGCGCGCCAGAATCCAGCCGCACAGACGGGCGTAGCCTTCGAGGACATCGATATCGAACAGTTCGATGTTTGCCGACAGCTTCATGTCACGCAGTTGCCGGAAATAAAAGTGGCGTCCGGACGGACCTGTGCCCCAGCCGAGGAAGATATCGCTGGCGGCCTGCATCACGCGTTGGCCGCGCACCACGCGCTCGCCGGCATGGCCCAGTGTCTCGGCTTCGAAGTGCTGTTCGATCACCGACCGGCGCGCTTCCTTGATCTGCAGGAACATCGGCTTGCCAAGTTCGTCCAGCATCAGCAATACGAGGCAACGCGTTCCGACACTGCCCACGCCCACCACCTTGAAGGCGAGATCCTGCGCGGTGAAGTGGCGCAGCAACGCGCGGCGATCATGCGTGAGCGTCTTCATGTACTGCGGGAACATGCCTTTGATCACCGCTTGCCAGTTGCCGAGCGCGACCCAGTCGTCGTCTGCATCGAACAGCGTATTCGTGCCGTGGATGTGGAACATGCCGGGCGGCATGTCGCGCAGCGTCCAGTGCTCGCCATCGAATTGCGCGACCTTCTCTAGCATGCTGTCGTGCGTGCGACTCGCCGCTTTTTCCATGCCCTTGCGCAAGATGCGCCTGCGTTCGGGGCTGACGGCGGTTTCGAGCATGCGGTCGAACGTGATGCGTTCATACCAGAGTTCGAGCGCGCTGAATTGCGCGTACTCACGCATGCGGGTCTGATATTGCGACACCACCGTTTCGACCAGTTTTTCGGCGGTCAGCCGGCTCAGGCGCATGTGGCGCGCGGCGATCATGAAGCTTGCGGCAAGCCGTTTCAGATCCCATTCCCATGGGCCAAGCGCGACTTCGTCGAAGTCGTTCAGGTCGAAGACGAGCTGGCGCTCCGGCGTGGCGAAACCGCCGAAGTTCATCAGATGCGCGTCGCCGCAAATGGGCATGACCAGGCCCGTGTTGGCGGACTGTGCGAGGTCGTTCGCCTGCAGGATCGCGCTGCCCCTGAAGAACGAAAATGGCGATGCCATCATGCGGCCATATCGAAGCGGAACAAGACGGTTCACGCGACCGTAGCTGCTTTGTTCGAGCAATTCGATGGGATCGCGATCGATCTTCCCGAGCTTGCCATGCGCGGAGCGTGGCATGTTGTCCCGATGCGCCTTGCCCGCGGCAACGCGCGACGCCGTCTTGCTTTCACCTGACATGACCGCCTCTCTTCAAACGTCCGGTGACCGATTATTTGATTGGAGCACCGTCACGTGTCACGAGTACGGCAGTCGCTTCCACGAATTCCGCGCGCAGGTTGTCACCCACCTTGATGTCTTTCAGCGGTACGTCGGGACCCACGTGCAAGGTGTCCGTCCTGTACGGGCCGCGAATCGTGATGGTCCGATGCGCCTTGTCGATCTTCTGGACTGTCGCGACGACCTGTACGCGCCGCGCCGTGGCGGTCGATCCGTTGGCTTCGGGAACGGCTGCGGTTTCATCGATCCGTTCGCGGATGCCGTCCGACTTCACCTTGGTCGCCCGCACGAGCAGTGCGTTTTCGTAGCGGATGTTCACGGTGTCGCCGAGCTTCAGCTTGCCGACATCCGCAATGTCCGGATTGACTGCGACGTTCACGATCTTTCCACTTTCGCCCTTTAACGCAACGCTGTTCGACGCGGTATCGATCCCTACTACCTGCGCCTTTGTCTCGGCAGTCGCCGCTGCACCCACGCCGTCCGGCCCCACGCTTGATGCCGCTGTTTGTGCCATGGAGGGCGCCGCGATCAAAGCGAAAACGATGATGGAAGCTCGTACAAGATGCATGCTGATTTTCGACGCAGTGTGGTGACGGGTCATGTGCAGTTCCTATGCGGTTTGAAATGTAAGCGGGCTTGTGACGATTACCGGCGAGACTTCGACAACAGATGACCGAGGCCGAGATTGGTGGCGATTTGCCAGACGTAGACGCGCGAATAACGCACGCCGAATTGCGTTTCGATCAACGACCGCAGCCGCGCATTGGTCCATGCGTCGCTGTCGAAGCCGTGGGCTCTAGCCGAGCCCTGCAACGCCGCCGATATCCATTCGAGCGCGCGCTGGTCCAGTACCGAGGTGCGTCCGCCCACGCCGAGTTGCCGCAAGGCATCGAGGCCGCCTGCGTCGATGAGCGCCTTGTAGCGCCTGACCGTCGCGAGCGACAGGTGAAGCTCTTCGGCCACGCGGTCAACCGATGCGCCGTCGAGCAGCATCTGTCCCGCGGTCATCCGGCGCATTACGCTGGGCAGGTTTTCGGGCTGAGAAAGCATCTGTGCACTTGTCCTTGTCTTCAGGAATGCACGGCAGTCCGTCGCCGCTTGTTGACCGTCCCGGTTTGCCGCGGCGTCCGGGCCTCATATCGAAATAATCCTGGGATTCGTTTCGACTTAAACAATTCAAAACAAAGAGTCCTCTCGGATTTGATAATTCACGAAATAATTAATAAAACCATCCCTCGACCAATGAGACAGGTCCCAATGGAAGCCACTGTCCAAACCAATATCTGTTTTCAAACGATTTGGGGCGATCCTGTGAAAATTTTTTTGCTTGAAATTTGATCTCTATTCACCTAATGAGACTCGTCGGAAAATGTTGTGTCAGATGTTTGCTAACGTTATGGAAACGAATTCGATGTTTAATTTAAATCGTCGTGTCGTTACAAAATAATTTTGGCAAACCAGAAAACGTTTGCTAGCATCCGTTCAAATGTAGAACACTGTGGAAGACAATACCTGCCGCGAAAGGTAGGAATTACTGGACACGTTCACGTCTGTCTTGGCTCTGCGAGGGCTCGTGATGGCCACTGCCCGCATCAGGCGCATTGCCTGAGGCCCATTGTCGCTACTCGTCGAGTGGCATCGATTCACTGAAATACACCAATCCCTCTTTAGAGCCGGAGGGATTCATTCGTGCGGCCGGAACTCAAGCGTTCTTCACTGAACGCTTCGGCCGACTATGCGTTTTCATAAATGGGCACATTGAGAAGATCATGGGAATTTGCGCGCCGCAATTCGTCCGGTCATTCTGCTTCAGCTTAAGTGCCGCGACATTTTCGAGCGTGGCGCTCGCACAGAGTGCGGCCGATGAAGCCAATAAAAGTAATAATCCGCTGAATCTGGCTGCGTCGTTGAATATTCAAAATTACTATACGCCGAGCGTTTTCGGTGCGAGTTCGCATACGAACGATTTTCTCTTGCGTCCGACAATTCCCATTGGGCCGAATGGGTTGATTGGCGTACCGCAGATATTCCGAGCGACGCTGCCCATCAGTACTCGGCCCGATCCAGCGGGCGGCTACAACACAGGTTTGGGCGATATCAATCTATTCGACATCTTCCTGCTCTCGCAGGAGGGCATCCAGGTCGGTATCGGACCGTTGCTCACCATGCCGACGGCGACAGATTTGAGCCTTGGCAGCGGCAAGTGGCAGGCCGGGCTTGCCGCGGTCGCAGTCAGTGCGACCAAGGCGCGTTTGCTTGGCGCGCTTGTGCAATGGCAGCACTCCTTCGCCGGACAGGACAGTCGCCCGACGGTGCAATCGCTGACTGCCCAGCCGTTCGGTATCTTCAATCTGCCGGGTGGATGGTATGTGCGTTCGACAGGCACATGGACGTTCGACTTGCAGCACGGGACTTATTACATACCGGTGGGCCTGGGCGGCGGCAAAGCGTGGAAGTCCGGTACGACCATTTATAACGCGTTTATCGAGCCGCAATATTCGGTCGCGCATTCGGGGCGCGGGGTTCCGCAGTTCACCCTGTTTGCCGGTCTGAACATGACCTTTAGTAAGTAGGAATCCAAAACAAGATGACGTTCGAAAGTTTGGCGAGCAAGAGGAGCTCCCTTTGCACAAATCGTTTTTGAGGTTGTCATGAAAGTATCAAATCTAGCAATCGCAGCCGCGCTTGCCGTAGCCACTCATGCAGCGCTTGCCCAGAAACCCGCCGTTTATCCGGCGCACGGGCAAAGCCCGGCAAAGCAGTCGCAGGACGACGGCGCGTGTTACGCGTGGGCGAAGCAGAACACCGGTATTGATCCTGCCATTGTTGCAGGAACGCCTCCACCGCCGCAAGGGCCGACCGGCGCGCGAGTTGGCGGCGCCGCGCGAGGCGCTGCGGCAGGTGCGCTTATCGGTGACGTCAATCATAACGATGCCGGCCACGGCGCAGCAGTGGGCGCCACGGCCGGCGCGGTGGCCGGCGGTGTGCGAAGCCGGCGGCAGCATGCAGCACAGGCACAGAACGCGCAGGCGAGTCAGCAGGCTGAAATGAGCACCTACTGGCGCTCGTACTCGGCATGCATGCAGGGACGCGGTTATACAGTTCAGTAGCTTTACGGAGATGTATTCAGGCGAGCACGACAACCCATCAGCGAGGAGGCAGCATGGAGACGTCGATCAGGCAGGCACGCAAACGCTGCGGCCTGCGCAAGGACATTAGTGCAGTCGTGTGCGCCGCCGTGACACTCTCTGTTCCCGTCGCCAGCCGAGCAACGGAGGGCGGGATCGGACGGCCGATTACGGGCATGCAGGTGATGCCTTATGCGGGCATCGTGCCGCCTTCGTCGGACTGGATTTTTTCCATCACAACGATCTACTACGAAGGCTCGCTCGGAACGAGCAGGAGCATCCCGGTTGCGGGAACGGTTACAGCGGGTCTCAACTATCACGTCTCGTACACCTTGTTGAACGCGGTGAAGACGTGGGGCGTAACGCTTGGCGGATGGAACTTCGCCACGCAGTTCGGCGTGCCGTTCCAGTGGACATCGGCGTCGTCGTTCGACGGCCGACTGCCGAACGACAAGGCCACGCAATTCGCCGACATCCTGTTCACGCCGGTCGTGGCGGGTTATCACCTGACGAAGACCGACCATATTGCGTTGAGCGTCCAGATGTACGCGCCTAGCGGCGCCTATAGCACCAGCCGGCTTGCGAATGCCGGACAGAACACGTGGACGTTTATTCCAACCGTTGCTTATACGAAGCTCTTGCCGGAGCACAACATTGAGCTTTCAGCGAACTACGGCATCAACTTCTATACACCTAACGATAAAACTCACTATCACAACGCACCAATCAGCGTGCTCGACCTGCTCGCCCTCAAGCGTTTCACAAGCGGTTGGGGCGTGGGTGTGGTCGGCGGATGGATCCAGCAGATCAGCGATGACAGCGGTGGTCTCGCCAACGTCATTGGAGGCGCGAAGGGCCATTCCGTTGGTATCGGACCGATGGTCACATACGCAGGAAAAGTGAGCGGCACGCCGGTATCGGCGTCGCTCAGATGGGTGAACGAATTCGAAGTGCTCAACCGGCCGAAGGGCAATGCCGTCGAGCTTTCGATCAGCGCTACTTTTCAGTAAGGAGGACGATGTGCCAAGCCGTAAGTATCAACCCGCGCGCGTCGCGCTTGCCGTCGCGTGCATCGCGTACGGTATGGGCGCGACAAACGCAATAGCGCAGTCCAGTCCGCAGCCGGCCAGCGGCACGGCAACGACCGTGCAGCCCGAGCGCCAGCAAAAAGCCCTCGATGCATTAGGCGCAATGTCGCAATACCTGCGCTCGCTCAGCCGCTTCGAGGTCTCGGCATCGACCGCAACCGATGCCGTTCTCGACAGCGGCCAGACCGTCGCGTTTCTTCACGAAACCGATGTCAAGGTTCAGCGCCCGAACCGCATGAGGGCGGACATCACAGGCAGCCGCGGCGAGAAGGGACTCGTCTACGACGGTCGCCATTTCACGATCTACGACACGACGCCGGGCTATTACTCGACCAACCCCGCGCCTCCGACAAACGACGAACTCGTGCGCGAGTTGGCGAGCATCTACAACATCGATACACCGCTTGCCGACTTGTTCTACTGGGGCGACGGCAAGGTCGACGACTCCACGCTGACATCGGCGTTGTTCATTGGGCTCGAGCGCGTCGATACACGCTGGTGCAACCACTACGCGTACCAGCAAAGCGGCGCCGACTGGGAGATATGGATCCAGAGCGGCTCGCGTCCGTTGCCATGCCGCATGGCGATCGTCGATACATCGCAGAGTGCGCATCCGCGGCACGTCGTGACTTATCACTGGAAGATCAATCCGGAATTCCCGGCATCGACCTTTACTTTCCGGCCGGCGGCAAACGCGAAGGCTATTGAACTCAAGCCTGCTGTGCGCACGCCGTTTGAGGGGAGTGAATGATGTTTCGCACCAGACAAATTGCAGTTGCCGGCATTGCCGGCGTTTTCCTCGCGACATCCATGAGCGCGTATGCATTCGGCTTTCGCGGCGGCGCGCGCACCAGTATCCATGCGCCGCCGGGGGGCGGTTTCAATGGCGGCGGAGGGTTTCACGGCGGCGGCATGCCGCAAGGCGGCCGTCCGGGTGGCGGCATGCAGCACGGCGTAGGTGAAAGCCATGGTGGCGGAGGCAGTGGCGGCGGCCATAACAACAACGGAGGGGGTGGTGGTAGCCACAACAGTGGCGGAGGCGATCACAACAACGGCGGAGGCGGTGACCACAACAACGGCGGAGGCGATCACAACAACGGCGGCGGCAACGACGGTCACCACGACGATGGTCACCACGACGACGGTCACCACGACGATGGCCACCACGACGACGGCCACCACGACGACGGCCACCACGACGATGACCACCATCATCACGATGACGATCATTACCACGACGGCTGGTACGTCGATCCTGTTGCTGTCGGCGTGGCGGTGGGCGTGACAACGGCGGTCGTGGTCGGCGCGACGGTCGCTACGTTACCGCCGAGCTGTTCGAACGTGATCGTCAACGGCATCGCTTATCAGCATTGCGGCCCGAACTGGTATCAGCCGCAGTACTACGGAACGCAAGTGCAGTACGTCGTGGTCACAGCACCCCGATAACCCGCTTCATCGCGCGGCTGGTTTTCTGATCGAAACCAGCCGGTCTTTCCTGCGTCACAGTGCGTCATGTACGCATGACGATGATTATCGATCAACCGGAGATGGGTATGGACTCGAATCCGCTGGCTCTTGTCATCCAGGCTCTCGAACGAGCCGCGTTGCAAAGTACGGTCTTGCCGTACAAACGCTTTCACGTGCTGTTTCCGCGCACGGTTCCCTTGACGCGTCGTTATGAAGTACTCGACGCCGCACTGCGTTCTCTCAACGACGCGCCCGACATCGACTATGGCGTGCTGCTCGCGTGCGATAACGGCTTGCCGGGCCCGGAGTTTTTCCGCCGATATCAAAAGCACAGATGGGACATGTACGTTGCCGCAATGGGCGATCCGCGCTTCAAGAGCGCGACGCTCAAGGGCAAGCGCGAGCTGGTGACGGCAGAGCGGCAGCGCGTGCATCAGCACGCGTTGCGGGCAAGGGCGCTTGGCCGTGAGCAAGAACGCGAACAGCAGTGCGCCTGATCACGCCTGTTGAACGGGGTCATGCAACCGGCGACCCCGCCTAACCGCCAATCCCCCCGAACCACCGATAGTACGGATTATCCGCATCGTCGTGCATGACGCTGCGGATATTGGCTTGCCACGCATCTCGATCGCCACGATACGCATCGAGCCCTGCATCATAGAAAGTGTGCAACGTCGCGTACTCCGCGTGCATCGCATTCACGAACGCATCATCCGCACCTTTGAGCGGCGGCTCCGCGCGCAACGCGAGCAAATGCGTCAGCACATCTGGAAAATCCGCCGAACGAACCCACGCAGCATATTCGATGGCAGGACGATCATCGGTGACGGGCGGCGCATCGGCAGCGTAGTATTCGAGCCCCGCGCGATCCGTGATCCACGTTGCCAGCAACGCCGCAGGCGACTTTATGCCAACTTCGCGCAGCGACGCCGCCACCGTTGGCTGTTCAAAACGTGATGTGATGCGCGGGACATCGAGCTCGATGGGTTGCATTGAACCGACCAGCATCATTTCGTGCAACTCCGTGGTCCACAGCGTTGCGTACGGAAATACATCGACGAAACTCCTGATCAGCGCGCGCGTGTCCTCTTCATTTTGCGTCGGCAACGGCAGCCATTGTGCAACCAGACCTCCTTCCTGCAAACGCGAAGCCCCGAGCCTGTAAAAATCCGACGAGTACAAATTGACTACGCCGGCCGCGGATGGCGGCGGCGGTTCCAGCGTGATGACGTCGTAGCGTTGCGGGTTGCGCAGCAGTTCGCGGCGGCCATCGTGAAGACGGATATCGATGCGTGGGTCCGTGCTCATGCCGTAGTTGCCCTTGAATTGCGGCGCGGCTGCAACAACCGCCGGCAGCAACTCGGCCACCACACGTTGCTCGAGTCCCGGATATGGCAGCAATGCGCCGCCCGTGATACCCGTTCCCAATCCAATCACGAGCGCCGATCGCGGTTCGCCTCGATGAATGAGCAGGGGCAACATTGCCTGGAGGCGCATGTAGCGCAGCGACGTCATGGCATCGCCGGAATTCGATACGCCTTGAATGTAGAGACGCTTGAAGCGGTTATCGCCGGATTGCTGAGCGACGACCGCAACCGTGCCGCCCTTGCTTTCCGCGTAGAACGCGAGTTCGCCGCCGCGTGCTTTGGCGAGCAGGGAAGCGAGGCGGTCCGCCGGCGTGAAGAGCGCGGCGCCCAGCGCGGCGATGGCGAGTGCGAGTACGCTCCATCGAGTATTCGTACGCGCACCCGGACCGCAGGTTACGGCGATAACCCCGACAAGACTCGCCGCAGTGGCGAGCGCGGCCAGCGCGTGAACCAGACCAAGCATAGGCACGAGCACGAAACCCGCAAGCAAGGTCCCGGCAATACCGCCTGCCGTGTTCACAGCCACGATCATGCCGACGCCGCGCCCGACCTTGCGGCTATCGACGCTCAGACGCAACGCGAACGGAAACGCGGCGCCGAGCAGCAAGGTCGGGACGAACACGATGCAAAAGCCTGCAAGCGCGAAGCGCGCGCACATCGCAGCGAGCATGCTGCCGGTCGCGCCGAACATCATCTTCGATACCCACGCTTGCCCTTGCAATAGCCAGTCGCCGAGGAACGCGACTCCGAGCATCGCGGCGAGTCCCGCAGCAACGATCAGCAACGCGAACATGCTCCACGGATCGCGTGCCCGATCGGCTTGACGGGACACGAGCGCGCTGCCGGCCACGAGTCCGCAAAGATAGGTCGCAAGCACGATGGCAAACGCGAAGCTCCGTGTGCTGATGAACTGAACGATGGCCTGGGACCAGACGACTTCATAGCCGAGCGCAATGCCGCCGGCGATCGCATACAGAACCAGCGCCAGCCGGGCGCGATTCCTTTCTTCGCTGGTTGGGGCCATATCGACAGGCGTAGAAGCGGGTACGTACCGGCTGAGAACGAATGAGAAAATTGCTGCCGCAGCGTTCAACGCGGCCGCGGCGATAGCGCTGCCTTGCACGCCGAGCGCGGGAATGAGGATGAACGGAGCCGCGAGTGTCCCCGCGATAGCGCCCGCGGTATTGGCTGCATACAAACGCCCGCCTGCACGCCCGACGTCGCCACTCAGTGGAGCGACGGCACGCATCAAAACCGGAAGCGTGCCGCCCATCAACACGGCGGGCACGCCGACCAACGCGAACGGAAGCGCCCACGCAAGCACGCCGATATGATCCTGCATCGTGGCGAACGAGCGCGCCGAATGAGCCAGCGCGAGCGTCGTGCCAACGGCCAGAACAAGAGCAAACGATTCTAGCCACGCATACACGCGCAGCGGATGCTTTTGCCGGTCGGCAAGGCGTCCGAATAGCCAGCCGCCCAGCGCGAGCCCCGCAAAAAAAGCGCTGACGCCTGTCGTCACGGCCTGCACTTCAGCGCCCACGACGAGCGCGAGCTGCTTGATCCAGAGCACCTGGTAAATCAACGATGCCGCGCCCGATGCGAACAACATCAACGCGGGCCACGAAATATTCAGTGAAGGACGGGCCGGCTTGCCGGTCTGAGCGAACGCTTCCGGACGTCGTGGTGCACTTGCGCGTTTATCGCGATGTTGCGCCTTGGCACGCGTGGCAAGCGTCTGGGTCATGATCGAATCAGCAAATGAGCCGCGTCCACCGGCTGTGAGACCGGTGGACGCGGCGGGTTGAAAACATGCTCAATGCGTTGCCTGAACACTCATTCCAGACCGCGCTTCTTGAACGACTCATCTATCTTCTTGTCGACCTGCCGGCGCACGCCGTCGACGCTGAAGCTGGCTGGCCTCTGGCTCGGCGGATAGTTGACGAAGGTCTGCAGGAACGTCGATGCCTTTAGTGTGGCGACGCCATTCAGGTAGACGTTTTTCGTCGCCCAGTCGTTGTACTGATCCGAGGTGATGTCGGCTCGCTCGTACGGATCCATACGCAGGTTGAATAGCTTTGGCAGACGCAGGCAGATGAGCGGGTCCTGCCAGATGTTCAGGTTCCCTTGCGCGCGCTGCTCGCAGAACACAGCCTTCCACGCAGTGCCTTCCGAATCCCATCGCATGGCAACGAGATCGCCGTCGTCGTCGAAATAATAGAACTCGGTCCGTGCTCCCTTGGGTGACTTGCCTGTGAGATACGGCAACTGGTTGAAGCCATCGAGGTGATCCTTGAAACTCGTCCCGCCGGCTTTTGGCGACCAGCCTTTCAGCAGCCGGTCCTTCACGCCGCCATCGCCTGCTGCGGCAAGCAACGTGGGGAACCAGTCGAGCCCGGAGAACAACTCGTTCGATACCTCTCCCGGCTTGATCATGCCCGGCCACCGAACCATTGCAGGGACGCGGAAAGCACCTTCCCAGTTGGAGTCTTTTTCACTTCGGAACGGCGAGGTCGCGGCGTCGGGCCAGGTGAATGCATTAGGTCCGTTGTCCGTGGTGTACACAACAATGGTGTTCTTCGCGATCTTGAGATCATCCAGCAGCTTCAGCAGCTTGCCGACGTCCTGATCGTGCTCCCACATGCCGTCAGCGTATTCGTTGCCCCGCATGCCGCTCTTACCCTTGAACTCCGGCCGCACGTGCGTGAAGACATGCATGCGCGTGAAGTTCATCCATACGAAGAACGGCGTATTGGCCTTCACCTGCTTCGTGATGAAGTCGGCGGCTTTCTGGCCCGTCTCGTCGTCGATGGTTTCCATGCGCTTTGCATTGAGCGGGCCAGTGTCTTCGACCTTGCCGTCAGCCGTGCTGTGAATCACGCCACGCGGAGAAAAGTTCTTCACGTAGGGATCGTTCTTGTCCTGCGGCCAGTTTTCGCGTTCGGGTTCTTCCTCGGCATTCAGGTGATACAGGTTGCCGAAGAACTCATCGAAGCCATGATTGGTCGGCAAGTATTCGTTGCGGTCGCCAAGGTGATTCTTGCCGAACTGGCCCGTCGCATAGCCCAGCGGCTTGAGCGCCTGCGCGATGGTGATGTCGCCCTTTTGCAAACCGACCGGTGCGCCCGGCGCGCCGACCTTCGAAAGTCCGGTGCGCAGCGGAGTCTGGCCGGTGATGAACGACGAACGCCCGGCGGTGCAGCTATTCTCCGCGTAGTAGTCCGTGAACATCATGCCTTCAGCGGCAATCCGGTCGATATTCGGCGTCCTGTAGCCGACTACTCCATGCGCGTATGCACTGATGTTTGCCTGACCGATGTCATCGCCGAAGATCACGAGAATGTTCGGCTTGGACGAACTCTGGTTAGCCGGTCTGGCTGCGCTGGTTGCGGCGGGTGCGGCGGGCTTGACCGCCCCCTGCGTCTGCGCGGTCAGCCTGGTGGGAGGAACCACCAGCGCGATCACTGCCGCGAGGGCGACAAGCGATACCCCCAGGGCATAGCGCCCCTTTCGAAAGAACGGTCTCATCGTGTTGCTCCATGACGTTGTTGCCGGTCGTTGCTTCTCGCTTGTAAAAACGATGCGCATGACCTGATCGATCGCGAGTCCCTTGCTGATCGTTATTGCTTTTGCTATTGCCCTGTGCCCGGGTAAATCGTCTGCCAGTCGTCTTTCATGCTCACCACGGTCCAGCCGTCTTTCACGGCTTCGTCCCAGGCTTTATCGAGCTTGCCTACCTTCGATTGCCGGTCGTACGCGAACTCGCGCGTGGCGTCGTCGTGATGAACGAGCAGCGCGAGATGCGGACCGGCGCCCGCAGCCGTGTACTGCAGCATCTGCAGATCGCCGTCCGAGTTGCCGAACGCGAGGATGGGCTTGCGACCGATGTTCCGATAAATCCCGACTGGCTTGCCCGGACCGTCATCGACGAAATCGAGCTTCGGCATGCGTATGAGCGCGGGCTTGCCATCGACGAGTTCGTACTTCACGACCTGACTCGATCCGATCACCTGTTCCGGCGGAATGCCGTAGACCTTTTCCGCCCAGGGGCGCATGAACTCGATCGTCCCGCCCGACACAATGAACGTCTTGAACCCGTTCGCGCGCAAGTAGCCGAGCAGTTCCAGTTGCGGCTGATAAACGAGCTCGGTGTAGAGGCGTTTGAGTTTCGGGTGTTGCGCCGTTGCAAGCCAGCCGCGGATGGTCTTGTCGTAGTCATCCACGCTCATGCCGCTGTTTGCAACCGCGATCAACTGCATCAACTCCTTTTGCTGACCGGCGAGCGCGCCGTAGTCCTTCGCGACCAGCGCCTTGAACGCCGGATTGCTCTTCCATTCCGGATGACTCGGTGCGGCTGCCTTGACCTGGTCCAGCATGAACACAAACTGGAAGTACAGCGGCTGCTCGCTCCACAACGTGCCGTCGTTATCGAATACAGCGATACGCTCTGCAGGCGGAACGAAGTTTGGCGAGCCTTCGCGCGTGACATCCGCTACGAACTTGCGGATGGTTTGCTTGGCCGCGCCGTCTCTCCAAGAAGGCAGCGCGTCGGACGTGCTCGCAACTGACAATGCGCTCGGCGCGACGGACGTGTTCGATGTGCCCTGGCCCGCGCAGCCGGCGAGGCAAAGTGCGACGAATGCTGCGCCGGCATTTGCCGATAAACGGGTGAGCCAATGGCGTCGGGTGTGAAGCAGCATCGAGCGTGTCCATCCGAAGTAATGCGATCAGTTGACCGGCGCGTCTAACCGCCCGGCACGTCGGCGCGCGCCAACTGCTGGTGCTTGCGCAGATCTGCCCACGTGCTCTCGTCCATGACCAGCCTGAAACCGAGGTGCGACATGCTGTTGTAGGGGTCGGTACCGCGCCGTGCGCTTGGCCGGTAGCTCAGGCAGTAGTCTTCGTTGCAAAGAAACGATCCGCCGCGTGTCACGCGTTTGGGCGCTTCAACGGGCACGCCTGCATCGGCCGGATCCCAGGAATTCGACGGTCCCACGGGGTTCTCCACAACGCTCGTAGCGCTCGCCTCGCGCCTGAACTGATCCGCCCGATACCAGTCGGCAACCCACTGCCACGCGTTGCCGGTCATGTCGGAGAGGCCGTAGCCGTTGGCCGGGAAAGTGCCCACAGGACTGGTTCCCACTGCGCCGCCGGCCTTCGGATTGACGACGGGAAACGACTGCGGTTGCTGCCCTTGCCACACGTTGGCCATCTGCTTGCCGCCGGGTGCGAACTGATTGCCCCACGCATAGGTGGCCTGCTCCAGACCGCCTCGTGCGGCGAACTCCCATTCCGCTTCGGTGGGCAGGCGCTTGCCGGACCACTTGGCATAAGCCTGCGCATCTTCATAAGAAACCTGCACCACAGGGTGATCGTCTTTCCCCGCGATGCTGCTGTCCGGTCCGCTCGGATGACGCCAGTCGGCGCCCGGCACATAGCGCCACCAGCGCGAATAATCTTCCAGCGGTACGGGCTGACCTGTGCCGACAAAAACCATCGCGCCCGCGACCATTGCGCTGTCAGGCGGTCGTGGCGTGCCCGGCGGAAGCTGGACTTTCAGCGATTCCCAATCGGGTTTCTTTTCCGCCGTCGTGACATAGCCGGTTGCTTTCACAAACGCGGCGAACTGGGCGTTGGTAACGTGATGACGATCCATCCAGAAACCATGCACACGTACCTTGTGCGCCGGACGTTCGTTCGCTTGCGCCTGCTTCGAGTCGCTTCCCATCTCGAACTGGCCGCCCGGAATCCACGCCATTTCCAGCGGACCACGTGATCCATCGCCGAAAACGATCTGCGGATGTGGCGTCTCGTGCGACTTCACGGCCAGACTGACTGCCGCGCCCACCACCGCCGGTGCGAGGACCAGCAAGGCACCCCAAAGCACCAGCTTGCGCCACGGTTTTGCAACGCGCGCCGATCTCTGATCGCTGCCTGCAGTAGCTGTTTTCACCGATGCCGGTTTGCGTACGCTCATGGCTTGTTCTCTCACGCGGGTTCGACGTGTCGCGCCGATTGGCGCATGACTTCAGTCATATTTCGGAAATTTGCGCAGGCGCGATTCCTGTTTCTTATCGCGGTGGATTAAATTAGTATTTCTAATAGTCTGATTCTGACTAACGAAAAATGGACGTTATTCATGGCTTTAAAAGCTTGCGTCTTTGATCTCTTTCAAACAGAAAAATCGGAGAGGCGTGCTTCATCACATACGCTAGAAGGGCCGCTTCAAGCGATGCCGAATCCTTATTCACTGTTCCGACGTCACCGTCATCAGTAACCACCAATCTCATATTTGCCAGAAGCAGGCAACAACTTTTCTACGGCACTTCGAGGATTTTTTAGCGGTCGCTGAATCTTTGACGAACGGGCCAACGTGCATTAACGTCCGGGAGGACAAGCGGTATCAGCCGGACATCCGGGATTGAAACGTTCAGGGGATTCAGGGCCATGCGTGAAACGATCCTTCGCTTCGAAGCGAGCGTCTGCGAGGCAATAGTCGGGCAAGAGGCAGTCGTCCGTCAGGTTCTGATCGCGCTTCTCGCCGACGGCCACGTCCTGCTCGAAAGCCTTCCCGGGCTCGCGAAGACGCGTACGGTCAAGGCGATCGCCACGCGGTTGGCGGCGAGCATGAGCCGCATTCAGTTCACGCCCGACTTGCTTCCGTCCGACATCACCGGCGCGGAGACGCTCCTGCAATCCGGTACCGAACGAACGCTGCGCTTTCAGCCCGGCCCCATATTCGGCAACCTGATTCTCGCCGATGAAATCAATCGCGCGCCTGCCAAGGTCCAGTCCGCCCTGCTCGAGGCGATGGAAGAACGGCAGATATCGGTCGCGGGACAAACCCACGCAATGCCCGAGTTGTTCCTCGTCATGGCAACGCAGAATCCGATCGAACAGGAGGGGACCTATCCGCTGCCCGAGGCGCAGATGGATCGTTTCCTGTTCAAGGTGCTGATCACGTATCCATCCCCTGAAAGCGAGCGCGAAATGTTGCGTATGCTCCGACGTGAAAGTAACGACTTGCCCAAGGTCGCCGAGACGCTTGCTCAGGACGTCATCTTCGAGGTGCGCCGTGCCGTGCGGCAAATCAGGGTAGCACCAGCTATCGATGAATACATTGTGTCGCTCGTCAATGCGACGCGGCATGGCGCAGAGCTGGACCCTGACCTCGGCAAGTGGATCGAGATCGGCGCAAGTCCGCGGGGCGCGATCGGTCTTGATCGTGCGAGCCGCGTGCATGCGTGGCTTGAAGACCGTAGCTACGTCACGCCCGATGACGTGCGCGCTGTCATCCATCCAGTCCTGCGTCACAGGCTGATTCTTTCCTACGATGCCAACGCCGACAACATCAGCGCTGACAGCGTGATCGATCGTCTCATCGAAAAAGTGGCCGTGCCAGCATAAGGCGCGGGAGGACCATCATGGTCGTGGCATCCGGGTCAGATATTGGCCGCGTGTACGTGGACGCGGCGCACCTCGCCAAGCTCGAATTTCGTGCGCGCGGGTTGAGTTTCATCGCGCCGGCGCCGGTGTCGAGCATTCTGTCGGGAGGCCATGCGTCGCGTTTGCGCGGACGCGGGCTCAACTTCGAAGAGATCCGCGCTTATCTTCCTGGCGACGACATTCGCCACATCGACTGGAAGGTCTCGTTGCGTCTGGGCAAGCCGCAAATTCGCGCTTATACGGAAGAGCGGGACCGGCCGCTGCTCGTCGTTGTCGATCAGCGCATGAGCATGTTTTTCGGATCGAGCCGCGCGTTCAAGTCGGTCGTGGCGGCGGAGGTCGCGGCGCTTGCGGTGTGGATGGGATTTGCTTCGGGGGACCGCGTGGGCGGCGTGATCTTCGACGACAGCAGCGTCGTTCGCATCCGCCCGCTGCGCAGCCGCAGCCGCATCAAGGTTCTGTTCGGCACCATTGCACGCATGAACCAGGCGCTGCATGCGGAAAGTGCCGCGAGAACCAATTACGATCAACTCGATGCCGCGCTTCAAGGCGTGTTGCAGCTTGCAGGACACGATTACCTGATCTGCATCGTGAGCGATTTTGCGGGCGCCACCGAGCGCACGCGCAAGCTTTTGCGCCAGTTGGCGAGGCATAACGATGTCATCGCTGCAATGGTCTTCGATCCGCTTTGGCAGCGCATGCCGGAACATCGCGCGCTGGTTGTCAGCGAAGGACGGCTGCAAGTGGAATTGCGTATCGAAAAGGAAAAAGTGAGGGCGCCGCTTGCCGAACTGTTCAAGGATCGCACCGATGAAGTCGCCGCGTTGCTGCGATCGAGCGGCGTGCCGCTGATGGCGTTATCGACCGATGAACCCGCGGTCGATCAGGTACGCCGCTTGTTCGGCGAACGCGTGCGGCCGACGCTTGCGAGCGGCTTATGAGCGACACGCAAAACGCTTCGCTGCGACCCGACGGCACACCGGCCGCACTCACCGCGCTGCAGGAATTGCCCCTGCCGGAGCCGGTCTCGTGGGCGCCACAAACAGTCGGATGGCTTGCGGTTTTAGTCGTGTTGCTTTTGGCTGCGCTTTGGGCCGCCTGCGCAGGATGGCGACGTCACAAGAGGGCGCTTTACAGGCGGGTTGCACTGGCCGAGCTTGGTCAGATCGAAGCGGCTTTGCATGACGCATCCGTCGGTGCGGCGGCGCTCACCGCCATTCCCGCACTCATCAAACGAACATCGCTTGCAGCGCGTCCAAAGGAACACGTCGCCGCGTTGAGCGGTGACGCGTGGCTCGAATTTCTCAAGCGCACAAACGGTCATTTCGATGAACGCAGCGGCGCGCTGCTGACGCTGATCAGCTACGCGCCCGCTGAACAGATCGCGGCGCTTCCAAAGAAAGAAGTCGACACGTTGCTAAGCGCGACACGCGACTGGATCGAGCGCCATCATGTGGAAATTTGACTTCCCGTGGATGTTCTTGTTGCTGCCCGTGCCGCTGATCGTATGGTGGTTCGCGCCGGCGTGGCGAACGACTACATCGGCCATACGCATGCCGTTCTTTCACGAAATGGCGCAAGCAGCGGGTGAAGAGCCCGCGCCCGGCGGTGTGCGTTTGCGGCGCAATGTCCTGCAGCGCCTGACAATGCCGCTGCTCTGGGCGATGCTTGTCACGGCCGCGGCAAAGCCGGTATTCGTGGAGCCGCCCGTTACCCACGATGAACCCGCGCGAGACCTGATGCTCGCAATCGACCTGTCTCAATCGATGAGCACGCGCGACTTCGTCAACCCGGCGACGGGCGAACGCATGGACCGGCTGACGGCGGTCAAGGGCGTGGTGAAGGACTTCGTGGCGAAGCGCAAAGGGGATCGGATTGGCGTGGTGGTATTCGGCGAGGCCGCGTATCCGCAAGCGCCGTTGACGCTGGATCATGACAGCGTGCTGTTGCTGCTCAACCAGATGCAGATCGGCATGGCGGGCCCGCGCACGGCGATAGGCGATGCCATTGGCCTGACGGTCAAGCTCATGGACAAGTCGCAAGCAGAGGAGAAGGTGCTGATCCTGCTGACCGACGGCAACGATACAAGCAGCGCCATTCCGCCGGAACGCGCGGCCGATATCGCGAAGAATCACAAGCTGATCATTCACACGATAGGCATTGGCGACCCGAGCGCAACGGGCGAGGACAAGGTCGATCTCGATGCGTTGAAACGGATCTCGGAGATCACCGGCGGCGAGTCTTTTCACGCGCTCGGCAATCCGCAGGAACTGGCGGACGTCTACACGACGCTCGACAAGATGACGCCCGAGAAAGTGAAGCGCGAGACGTATCGGCCGCAGCGTGATTTCTTCTGGATACCGCTTGCATTGGCGCTGTTGATCCTCACGCTGTATCACTGCCTGGCTTTGCTGCTTGCGGTGCTTCGTGCGCCGCGCCGTGAACCTGCGGAAAAGGTGGCGCATGGAAATTGACCTGACCGCATTTCATTTCCTGCGGCCGTACTGGTTATGGCTGCTGGTTCCGGCCGTGTTGTTGCCGTTCGCCTGGCATCGGAGAAACAGCGTGCATGCGCGCTGGCGGACCATCATTTCGCCTTTGCTGCTCGAACATCTGATTGTTGGCGACGCAGCGCGTCGATGGATCAAACCGGTGCATACGCTCGGCTTGTTTATCGGGCTGGCGGCCATAGCGGTTGCTGGTCCGACGTGGCAGCAAGAGCGGCCGCCATTCAACCAGGACAAGGCGCCATTGGTGATCGTGCTCGAACTCGCTCATTCGATGGACGCAACCGATGTCGCGCCGACCCGCCTGGAACGCGCCAAGCAAAAGGTGCTCGACCTCGCAAACGCGCGCAAGGGTGCACGCACGGGGCTCGTGGTGTTTGCATCGACGGCGCATCTCGTCGTGCCGCCAACCGAAGACCCGGCCATGCTCGAGTTGTACTTGCCGGCGCTCACGCCTGCCATCATGCCGCGCGACGGCAAGAACGCTAGCGCGGGCCTCGACATTGCGGAGCAGCTTCTGGCGAATGACCCCGTAGCCGGTACGATCGTTATTATCAGCGATGGTTTCGATTCGGATCACGCCGATGCGTTCGTCGCGAAGGCCAAACAGTCGCATCATCAACTGCTGTGGCTCGCGGTCGGAACAAAGGACGGCGGCGCGATTCGAGGCACGAATGGCGCGCTTGCGCTGGGGGCCGATGGTCTTCCTTTGATGGGTACCTTCGATGCCGAAGGCATCGGCCGAGTCGCGCACGATGCAGGCATTCCGCTCGCGAGCGTGCGCGCCGATGCCGACGACGTCGCATGGGTCGAACGCCGTGCGCAAACATGGCTGGCGGAAGTCGATGAATCGAAACGCACGCCGCGCTGGAAAGAGGCGGGTTACTGGCTCGTGTTGCCACTACTCTTGCTCGGCGCGTTGGGCTTTCGCCGCGGCTGGACCGTGAAATGGCTGCCGGTCGTGTTGCTCGCACTGGCCTTCAGCGCAGCGCCTCGCGACGCGCAAGCGGCATCGTGGAACTGGGTGGACTTGTTCGCCACGCATGATCAACAGGGCCGCTGGTATTTCGAACACGCCGATTTCAAAGCGGCTGCGCAATGCTTCGACGACCCTTTGTGGAAGGGTCGCGCGTTATACCTTGCGGGCGATTACACGGGTGCGCTCGAGTCGTTCTCGAAGCTGAAGACGGCGCAGTCGTCTTTCTACATTGGCAACTCGTTTGCGCATCTGGAGGACTATCCCTCTGCAATCAAAGCCTTCAGTAAGGCTCTGACGCTTCAGCCAGGCATGCGAGAAGCGGCGTTCAATCGCGAGATGCTGAAGAAGCTTCTGGAAAAGCCCAAGCAGGAACCGCAAAAAGACGAAGAGGACAAAGAATCCGACGACATAAAAATCGAAAAGAAGAAAGGCAAGATCGAGCAGAGCACGCTGATTGCCGTTCCCGCCGAGGACGTCTGGATGCGCAATTTGAATACATCGCCGGCTGTGTTTTTGCATCGGAGATTCGAGCAGGAATCCGATGCCAATCCCGCGAGTGCGCCATGACCTCACGATGGATCTTGCGCCTATGTGCAATCGTGTTGCTATGCATCTCGATCACGTCGAGCTTCGCGCAAGACGCGCCCCGGCTCAAGGTTCGCGTGCATCTGGAACCATCGGGCACGGTGGTCGCGGGCTCGGACGTGAAGCTGATTGTCGAGTGCCTGACAACGACGTTTTTTACCGACGCGCCCGACTGGCCGCTGTTCAATGTACCCGGCGCGTTTGTCGTTTTCCCCGATGAACAAGCGCAGAACCTTCACGAGAGCATCGACGACGTGGAGTGGTTCGGCGTAAGCCGCGCTTACAGGATCGTCCCCCAGGCGGCCGGAACGCTCAGCATTCCCGCATTCCCGATTTCCGTTCATCCTGGCGGCTCGACTAGCCCGGTCACATTGACGACGCCCCCATTGAAGCTCGTCGCGACGGTCCCGGCAGGCGCTGAAGGAATGCGCGTGTTTTTTCCGACGGACAAACTGAGCGCGACGCAAACGATCACGCCGTCGCTACATGACCTGAAGGCTGGTGGATCGCTGACGCGCAGCATTACGCAGGTCGCCGCAGGAACCGAATCGATGCTGATTCCGCCGGTGGAGTTCGGCGAAATAGAAGGGCTCAAGCGATACGCAAAACCATCGGCGACCAAGAACGTCATTCAGGATCGTGCCGGTTTGGTGGCAGGCGAGCGCACTGATTCCGTGACTTACGTCATCGATCACAGCGGCAGTTTCAAGCTGCCGCCCGTGACAATCGAGTGGTGGAATATCACGACGCAAAAAAGGGAATCAATCGTTTTGCCGGCCGTAAGTTTCACGGCGTTAGCTGCGAAGGAAAGGCCGCTATTCGATATTCCCGCAGATGCATTGTCCAAAGGTGGCGCGCATCGAATCCTGGTAATCGATCGTTGGCAAGCGATCCTGGTGGCCTCGCTTCTGATATTGGTGCTGGCTTTGATCTGGGTATATCCGCGGCTTGCGACACGCTTCAGGCATTTAAGCCAAGCGCTGCTGGATGCGCGAAAACGCCATGCGAACGGCGCCGGCCCGGCATGGCGAGCGTTGTGTCTTGCCGCGCGCAAGGGATCGTTGAAGTCCGCGATTCCCTTGCTTTATCGATGGATGGATCGAAGCCCTGAACTCAAGCATCCGGCGCGAGTGGACGAACTGAACTCGCCAGGCGAGCCACAGCTCGATGTACTAATTAGCGCCGTCCATGGACATTATTCCGATCAGCTTGAGACCAGGTTTGATTGGCGCGAATCGGAAAAGGCGCTTAACCGGGCCATCAAGCAAAAGCGTAAATTACGTAATTCCAAGTCACCGCTTCCGCCGCTCAACAAATACTGAGCCTTTAGAAAAGCGCTTTAGTGTCAAACCACGGAAATTATCGCTGAGCTATACTTCCCGTCGTGAAAATCCTGCGCACATTGTTCGTCTTGTGGCTTTGCTCGGTGCTGCCCTTAACAGGGCTGGCAGCCAGCGGCTCGGCCGGACCGTGTCCCATGCAGAGCATGACCATGGATGCCACAAGCGCCATGGCTGAGTCCATGCCGGGTTGTGATTCCATGGCATCGGTATCGGATTCATCATCTGGGCATGACAACAAATCCAAAAGTTCGCCATGCAAGATGGACGTGCAGTGCCAAATAGGCTGCATGACCATTCCGGCCTCTGCGCCAAGCATTGCACGGACCTTGCGGGCATATCGGCCTGTGTTTTTCCACGCCAGACAATCGCTCTTCGTCCGCGAGCCTGATGGCTTGTGGAAACCTCCTCGCTCACTCTAGTTCCCTTCGCTAAATGTTCGCTGCTTGCGCGGCGAGGTCGTCCTGCACTCAGGACGTGATTCCCTATGGGGATCGACCGTTGGGGTTGAGAAATGCATTCATCTATTACCGTGCCGGTATTCCGGCATGGGCGTAAGCGCGCGCTCGCTTTTCTTCTATTGCTTGGCGGCGTCAAAGCCTTTGCCCAGGAAACGCCTTTGACGCTCGATGCAGCACTGCAATCGGCGACCGATCGATCTGCTTCCATGCAGGCCGCGCAGTCATCGGTCCGTGCAAGTTCACAAGGCGTCATCCGGGCTGGTCAGTTACCCGATCCGACGCTCAAGGCCGGTATCGACAACTTGCC
Organism: uncultured Caballeronia sp.; assembly: GCF_964243625.1. Classification (NCBI taxonomy): domain Bacteria; kingdom Pseudomonadati; phylum Pseudomonadota; class Betaproteobacteria; order Burkholderiales; family Burkholderiaceae; genus Caballeronia; species uncultured Caballeronia sp. Next base: position 1,257 of record NZ_CAXTGZ010000020.1, on the reverse strand, counting down.
TGTGAATGGGTCGCAAGGCTTCACCATCGGGCAGGACTTCATGACGATGCGGCGTGTTGGCATCGAACAGGAATGGGTGTCGCCTGAGAAGAGGCGTTTGCGTACGGCGCTTGCCAATCAGGAAGTCGATCGCGAACGCTCCGGCTATCTCGCGCAACTGGTGAATGTGCGCGAGCAGACGGCGACCGCATGGCTCAACGCGGCTTACGCAAAGCAGTCGTTGTTGTTGCAGCAAGAACTTGTCGATCACATGGTGCACGAGTTGGCCGCGACGCAGGCGTCGTATCGAGGCGCAAAAGCGAGCGCCGCCGACGTCACGCAAGCGCAGTTCATGCTCGCGCAAACACGCGACCAATTGCTGAAGGCGCAGCAAGTGTTGCAGACGGCGCTTATCGGTTTGTCGCGATGGACGGCCGCGCCCATCAGCGATATTTCCGGCGATCCGCCCGCGCCAACGTCGGTCGTTGCGTCGCTGCCACCGGATGAATTGAAGCGTGTCGAACCTGCGTTGATCAGCGCATCGTCGGAAATCGCCGTTGCCGATGCCGACACCGCCGTCGCGCAGAGCAACCGCAATCCGAACTGGACGTGGGAAGTCTCGTATCAGCAGCGCGGCGGCCAGTACTCGAACATGGTGTCAGTGGGCGTCAGCATTCCGATCCCGCTCAACCGGCGCGACCGCCAGGACCGCGATACCGCCGAGAAATCCGAACTCGGCACCAAGGCGCGTCTCATGTATGAAGATGCTCGACGACAAGTCGATGCCGACATCCGCACCCTCTCCGCCACGCTCGCGAGCGGACGCGATCGCGTCGCCAACTTGAACACGTCGCTCGTGCCGGCCGCGGATCAACGCTTGCAGTTATCGACCGCGGCTTATCGCGCCGGAACAGGGTCGCTCGCCGACACCTTCGCCGCGAAACGCGCGGTGCTCGATGCACGCCTGCGAGTGCTCGATCTTCAACGCGATGTATCGCTCACCTGGGCGCAGCTCGAGTATCAGATCGTGCCGCCATCGATGACCTACGGACAGTGAGACCACGATGAACAAAAAAACCATCACGCGCGCTGTCCTTGCCGTGTTCGCGGCGGCCGCGTTGCTTGCGGCGGGTTACGTTGCAGGGACGCATCGCGCCAAAGACGACACGCCCGCGAAGGAAGCCAATGCCGGCCGCAAGGTGCTTTATTGGCACGACCCGATGTCGCCGAACCAGCACTTCGATAAACCCGGCAAGTCTCCCTTCATGGACATGCAAC
>NZ_CAXTGZ010000019.1:7766-24548 GCF_964243625.1 uncultured Caballeronia sp. | reverse complement strand
ACGTCTTCGTCATTCTCGCGGATGCAGATGCAATCGTGATCGAGGATCTCGCGCGGTTCACGCGGATACCCCCGGGCCGCGATATAACCCGGACTCGCGCATAACCATCGTTCGTTGGCGAGCAGTGGCCGCGCAGTCCACGACGTGTCGCGCACCGTGCCGATCTGGATCACGACGTCGGCGTCGTGACTATGCGGCCAAGGCGTTTCCAGCAGATCGAGTTGCAGCCGGATCTCCGGATTCTCCCGCGCAAATCGCGCGAGCAACGGCGCCACATGCACGCGGCCGAAGCCGAAAGGGGCTGCAATGCGAATGTGGCCGGCGAGACGCGCGGTTTCATCGCGGAACGTATCCGGAAGCGCTTCAATGGCGGTGAGAAGACTCTGCGCTTCCCGCGCGAGGCGCGCACCGTCGGCGGTCAGCGACATGTTTCGTGCATCCCGCGTGGCGAGCGTTACGCCGAGCGTTTCCTCCAGCTTCTTGAGCCGCATGGAAAGTGCCGATGTCGTCACGTTGAGCACGCGCGCCGCCGCACTGAGCGATTCCGATCGCGCGAGCGTGGTGACGAGCCTGAGATCCGCCAGTTCCATCGTTCAGTTTTTCTTAAGGATAGATGTGTGTGAATTTAACCATAGCTTAATGTTTTATCAGTAAAGTTGCGTCCATCATGCCAAACCAATCTGCCTCGACATACCCGAAAGCGGTGCTCTTCGACCTGCTCACCGCCCTGCTGGATTCATGGACCTTGTGGAACCGTGCAGCCGGCAGCGAAGCCGCGGGACGCACGTGGCGCGCGGAATACCTGCGCCTGACCTACAACTGCGGCGCGTATGTGCCCTACGAAGAACTCGTGCGTCAGGCCGCGTTGCAAACCGGTCTGAACGAGTCGGCGGCACGCACGCTCGAAGCCCAGTGGATGCAACTCGCGCCGTGGAGCGGTGCGCGCGATTCATTGCGCAAGCTCGCGCCGCACTGCAAGCTGGGGATCGTCACGAACTGTTCCGATCGGCTGGGCCGGCAAGCCGCCGACCTGTTCGACATCGACTGGGACGTGATCGTGACGGCCGAAAACGCCGGTTTCTATAAACCCGATCCGCGTCCTTATCAACGGGCGCTGGATCGCCTGAACATAAACGCCGACGACGCCGCTTTCGTCGCCGGTTCGAGCTACGACATGTTCGGCACCGCGAAGCTCGGCTTGCGTACCTACTGGCACAACCGCGTGGGCCTCGATCTCGTCGATGGCGCGCAAGCGCCCGAAATCGAAGCGCCCACGTTCGATGCGTTGCTGCCGTGGCTGCGCGAATTCGGTTCATCGAAGGTATCGAAGGAAGACTCCGCACAATGAAACTCGACCAGATCGAAACGCCCGCCGCGCTGATCGACCGGCCGCGCATGATGCGCAACATCGAACGCATGCAGGCGCATATGAACGCGCTCGGCGTGGTGTTCAGGCCGCATGTGAAGACCTCGAAGTGCGTGGACGTGGTGCGCGCCCAGCGCGATGCCGGCGCGCGCGGCATCACGGTGTCCACGCTCAAGGAAGCCGAGCAATTCTTCGCGGCCGGCTTCAGCGACATCCTGTATGCGGTGGGCATGGTTGCATCGAAGCTGCCGCGTGCATTGGCGTTGAAGCAATCTGGTTGCGATTTGAAACTGATCGTCGATAACCTCGAATCGGCGCGAGGCGTCGCGGAGTTCGGCCGTTTGCACGGCGTGACCTTTGAGGTGTGGATCGAAATCGATACCGACGGCCATCGCTCCGGCGTCAAGCCCGGCGAGGCGCGCTTGATCGATATCGGCCGCGCCTTGCATCAGGACGGCGCGCGCCTGGGCGGCGTGCTGACGCACGCGGGATCGAGCTACGAACTGAACACGCCGGATGCACTCGCCGCGCTCGCCGAGCAGGAGCGCGCCGGTTGTGTGCAGGCCGCCGAGCGCCTGCGCGAAGCGGGTTTGCCATGCGATGTCGTCAGCGTCGGCTCTACGCCGACCGCCCTCGCCGCGCGTCACCTTGAAGGCGTGACCGAAGTTCGCGCGGGCGTGTATGTGTTCTTCGATCTCGTGATGCGCAACGTGGGCGTATGCAATACGGCCGATCTGGCGCTGAGCGTGCTGACCACGGTCATCGGTCATCAGGCGGATAAAGGCTGGGCCATTCTCGATGCCGGCTGGATGGCGATGAGCCGCGACCGCGGCACGGCAAAGCAGACACATGACTACGGCTATGGCCAGCCATGTACGCTCGATGGCTCGCCGCTCGAAGGCTACACGCTGACTGGCGCAAACCAGGAACATGGGATCCTCGCGAACACGGGTCATCCGGACGGAGACATCACCGCGCGTTTGCCGGTCGGCACGCGGCTTTTGATCCTGCCGAACCACGCCTGCGCGACCGGCGCGCAATACCCGGCTTATCACGCGCGTTCGGGCGCGGACGAGATCGAAGTGTGGGACCGGTTCTACGGCTGGTGAGGCGGCGCTTGCCTCGTCAGACGAGCTACCGGAAAACGCTTTAATCGTTCGCCCGCGAGCAGTTCCAGGCAAACGGCGGTCAAACCCCCGCCAAATTTGTGACCGAAGGTCAACAGACAACTTTTTGTCCGACTATACTTGCGGCCTTTCTGACTTCCTGGCTTGCCCGCATCGCTGGCCTTAGGCCGATGCCACACGGCAGCAACGAAGCCAAAGTTTTGCCATGACTGAAAAGCGCCGCCGTCCCAGCCTGATATCCCGCTACGCCCTGATTGCTGCAACGATTGGCGGTATCGCGGGATTGTTTGCGTGGACCGGGGGATGGATTCATTGGCCACATGATCAGCAGACGCTTACATCGGCCCGGTTGATCGATGCCTTCGAATCCGATACAAGCCCGCACCCCGGCTTCCGCCGCAATCATGCGAAGGGTGTATGCGTGAGCGGTCGCTTCGAAAGTAACGGCAACGGCGCGCAGCTTTCTCGAGCAAGCGTGTTCGAGCGGGGCACGGTCCCGGTGGTCGGGCGCTTGTCGGCGCCGGGTTTCGACCCGACGCAAGAAGACGATACCGCGATGGTCCGCAGCTTCGCCCTGCGCTTTACCTTGAGCCACGGCGAGCAATGGCGCACCGCGATGAACTCCGTGCCGATCTTCGCCGTCAGCACACCGGAAGCGCTGTATGAGCAGTTGGCCGCGTTGCGGCCTGACGCCGCGAGCGGCCGCGTCGACCCCGCGAAGATGGAGATGTTTCTGGAAAAACACCCTGAAACAAGGGCTTTTCACGAATGGCTGGCAAGTCACCCGGCGTCATCGAATTTTTCCAACGCCAGTTATTTCAGCATCGACGCGTTCAGGTTCACCAACGCCCAAGGCAACACGCATTTCGTTCGATGGAGCGTCGTGCCCGACGCGGCATACCAGCCCGTCAGCACAACCGATGCGCGCGATCCGGACTTCCTCGCGCACGACCTGAGCAAGCGCCTCGAGCACGGTCCCGTGCGCTGGCATCTGATGATCACGCCAGCCGCGCCCGGCGATCCGACGAACGACGCCACCCGCGTCTGGCCGCAAGAGCGGGAGCTGCATCGCGTGGATGCGGGTGTGGTGGTGATCGACAGGGCGGAGTCGCAAATCGATGGAGCATGCCGCGATATCAACTTCGATCCGCTGATCTTGCCGGCTGGAATCGGACCGTCGGACGATCCGCTGCTGGCCGCGCGCTCATCGGCATATTCGGTTTCTTTCAACCGCCGTACACAAGAAGAAGCGCAGGCGGCGCAAGCGGGAACCTCACGCCACTAGACCCGTGCGGCAAGCCGGATGGGTATGCGGCGAAATGCCCGATTGCAAGTTAAACTACGCGGTTCGTTTCACGCAGCTCTCGCGTGCATGCTGCTGGCAGCATTCGGACAAGACACTGGTACCAGGAGATATTCGTTCGATGAACGGTGCAGACTTACCAAGCATGCTTCCCGAAATGCTGCCGCGCTTGTGGGCCTTTGCGCTGCGCATATCGGGCGACCGGCACGACGCCGAGGATCTCGTCCAGCGTGCGTGCCTGCGCGCGCTCGAACGGGCGCATCAATTGCAGCCCGATACGGCCCCGTTGAGCTGGATGTTTTCGATTGTTCATTCAACCTGGATCAACGAATTGCGGGCGCGAAGCGTGCGCAAACGTTCGAGCATGGACTGGGACGACGACTTCCTGGAGAACATCGCCGACCCGGTCGACAAAGGCCCGGAAACGCAGCTCATGCACGGCCAGATCATCAGCGCCGTGGAACGCCTGCCCGAAGCGCAGCGCGTGGTGATGCTGCTGGTCGCGGTCGAAGGGCTGAGTTACCAGGAAGCTGCAGATGTACTCGAGGTTCCTATCGGAACCGTCATGAGCCGCTTATCGCGCGCACGGCAAGCAGTCGGCGCGCAGTTCGGCACGCACGAACCGAAGCCAAAAGCCTCGGCGACGCGAAAGGACTCAATCGCATGAAAACCGATGAAGTAATGTTGATGGCGTATGTCGACGGTGAACTGCCGCCCGACCAGCGCCATGAAGTCGAGGAACACATACGCGCGTCAGCCGAGGCGGCAGAACTGGTCGAGTTGCTGAAGGCGTCGCGCGTGGATTATCGGGGCGCGTTCGCCGCGCAAAAGTTGCCGCCCGTACCGGATTCGCTGACGCAGAAGATTGAGGCGATGGCACGCGCGCATGCCGCGCCCGCAGTCAATGACAACGCCGTTCCCTCGTCAGCCGGCGGGCCCGTTCGCTCGCGTATGCGCTCCGTTCCCGCGTGGCTTGCTGCTGCCTGTGTAGCAGGCGCGTTCTGCGGCGGCTTGTTCCTGCGGCTCGGTCCTCTTTTGGACCATGGCCCATCCGGTTCAATGGCCGCAAGCAATCTCTCGCCGTGGGTTCAGGCCGCCACGGGTTACCAGAAGCTCTATACCCGCGACACGCTGGCCTATGTCAGCGAGACGCCGGAGACATCCTCGAAAACGGTCGATGACATCCGTCGCGAAGACGGTCTTGCATTGCGCATCCCGGATTTGCACAGCGCCGGCCTGACGTTCAAGACCGTGCAGCGCCTGCGTTTCAACAACAAGCCGCTCGTTCAGATCGTGTATCAACCTGAGAAGGGTGAACCCGTCGCGCTTTGCGTGATGAAGGACGTGAAACCGGATCAGGCGGTGGCAGGTCAGGACGTCGATTCCATGCAGGTGGTGACCTGGCGTCAGGCCGAACTGAGCTACGCGCTGATCGGCAAACCCGACGGCGTGGACCTGAATGCGCTCGGCAAACAGATCTCGAACCGCGAGGTGGAGCAGCTTTTCAGCGATTCGACGTCCGTGGTGCTTCCGGGCTCATCGGCTGGCTGAATTTCCGCAGTCAACACGTCATGGTCATCCAAATTCGCGGCGTTTCTCTGGTATGACCATCGAACATGTGGTTCGCATGAAACAACGTTTAAGCGTCCGCACCAAATCGCAGTTACACTTGTTACAAGTCCCGCCGGAGCTGGAAAAACTTGTTTTGGGATCATCGATTTAATTTTGCGCGCATGGAATTTCGGCGCAACCCTGGGTGTTCTTCTTTTAGTACGGGTATAACTTGAGGCCGTTGTTGGGTTGCCGCATTCGTGTGAAGTGGCGATTCTTCTGTGAACCATGTAATCGAGATTCCTGTCAAACCGCCTCGGCGGGGCCGCAACGGGTGGTTATGCTGGTTGTACGGGTAACCCGGCTTGGTTATAAATAAGCCCTTAGAAACTGTGAAGAAACAGTAGAGTCCTCGAAGGTCGATTGCAATTCCAAATGAGGGTGTTTTTTCATTGGGAAAATGCAATCAAGGGCACGAGAGAAACAAAAACATAAATCATCAGCGAAGCGAACTGCTTAAGTCTTATGAAATCGGACGATACCCTGCTGATGGCCTACGTGGATGGCGAACTGCCGTCACACGAACGCGAGGAAGTGGAGCGCGAACTGCGCACCTCTCCCGACGTGGCTGAGCGCGTCGCGCTCTTGCAGGCTTCGCGGTTGCCTTATCGCGATGCATTTGCCGGACAGAAGCTGCCACCGGTTCCCGCCAGCCTGACGGCGAAGATCGAGGAAATGGCCCGAGCGGCCAAGGCCAGGACCGATGTCAGCGTGAATGATCCCGTGGTGGAACATGCGCCCGGAAGTCCTGCGTCATCGACCATTCGTTCGCGGCTGCGCATTGCGCCCGCGTGGCTTGCCGTGGCGTTTCTCGGCGGCGCGTTCGCGTGCGGACTCGTGCTGCGCCTCGGGCCAGGCGCAGGGCCGGCATCGAACGTGGGTGCATCGATTGCATCCGTGGGAACCGGTGTCTCGCCCTGGATCATGGCTGCAGCAAGTTACCAGCAACTCTATTCGCGCGAGACGCTTGCGAACGTCAACAGCGACACCGACCTGTCCATCAAGACCGTAAATGAAATCCGCCAGGACGATGGCCTCGCGCTGCGCATTCCCGATTTGAGCGCGGCAGGGCTCACGTTCAAGCGCGTGCAACGGCTGCGCTTCAACAACAAGCCGCTCGTGCAGATCGTGTATTTGCCCAAGGAAGGCGCGCCCATCGCACTGTGCGTGATGAAAGAGGTCAAGCCCGATGCGGCGGTAGCGGATCAAACGGTCGCATCGATGACCGTCGTCACCTGGCGTCAGGCCGAACTCGGCTATGCGCTGATCGGGCAGCCGCAAGGCGTCGACCTGACCGCGCTTGGCAAGCAGATCTCCAGCAGCCAGGTCGCGCCGCTTTTCAGCCGCGACGAGTCACGTGCGTCAAGCGCCTCGCTGTTGGCATCGGCGAAAATCCCCCTGAGTACCCGCCCCGTTTTCTGACAGGCGCGGAATAATTTCATCGCTTCGCTGTTGTGTTTAATGCGCCGGCCATTTCCTGGCTCGCGGCGCATTAACGCACAGCGGAACGCATGAGCTATCGCCTCGAATACTTCCTGTTTCTGTTGCACTCCCGTCGGCCGGTCAAACGCGCGTTGTGCGGCTTGTCTGCGTTCGCGTTGCTGTGTGCGGCCTCGCAAGCGCATGCCGGCTGGACGATCGCAAGCGCCGACGCACCCGCCACGGTCATTCGCGCGACGAACGTCTATCAATTGGGCGCGGGCGAAGCGCTGCGTGACGACGACCTGGTTGAATCCGCGCCGCGCAGCGTGGTCCAGCTTCAGGACGATGCAGGCAACCTGCTCGCACTCGGGGCACAGACACGAGTGCTGCTGCAGGCGGGGCCGCGCGTATCGCTGCTCGATGGCTGGCTGAAGATCGCCCATACATGCGCAACGCCGCCGTGCAAGGCGCCTGTCGTCGATACGGAACGGGGTTCGGTCGAGCTTGGCGGGAACGCGGCGGCGATCGTTGCGGCGCTCCCCGGCACGAATCAGGACGAGCCGACAATCGCCGTATTCAGCGAAAGCGGCACGCAAACGTTGGCTGGTTCCGCGCGTAAAAACGCCATCACGCCGGGGAGTTTCGCTTATGTGACCGCAAGCGCGCCGCCGCAGATTGCGCAGCGTCCATCGAGCGCATTCCTCACCGACATGCCTGTTGTTTTCCGCGACGCATTGCAGCGTCTGCCCATCACACCGGCCGCACACAATATCCCTGTAAAACCGCTGCGCGCGGTGACCTACGACGATGTGTCCGCTTGGCTCGCAAGCGACTTGCCGGCGCGCAAGCGCTTCCCCGCGCGTTTCCGCTCGCGCCTTGCCGACCAGGCGTTTCGCCGTGCCATCGATCAAAACCTCAAGGCCTTGCCTGAGTGGCGCGTGCTGCTCTACCCGCCGCCCCCTCGACCCGATGCGCGCCAACGCGCGTTGCAAGCCGTTCGCGTCAACACCTCCGCGCCGCCCGCGAACTCACTGTATGCACATCCATGAAACGCAAACTCTCTCTTAGCGCCAAGTTCAATCTCGTCTTCCTGCTTGTCTTTGCAACCGGCCTGAGTGCGGCGGGCGTGGTCGCGGATCGTCTGTTGCAAAAGCAGGCACTCGATGAAACCGTACACGACGCCAACGTGCTGATCAGCGCGGCAGCATCGATGCAAAGCTACACCGCAACCCACGTCACGCCGCTGCTCGCCACGCAGATCAAATATCAGTTCGTACCCGAGTCCATTCCGGCGTTCTCGGCCATCGAAATGCTGAACCTGTTGCAAAAGGATTTCCCGAACTTCTCGTACAAGTCGACCATGCTCAATCCGACCAATCCGCGCGACCGGCCAACGGATTGGGAGACCGACGTGATCACGCATCTGCACGATCATCCCGACCTGAAACAGACGACAGGTCAGCGCATTTCGTCGGGCAATCCCACGCTGTTCCTTGCGCGGCCAAGCCGCATCACGGACGTCGCGTGCATGCAATGCCACAGCACCCCGAGCGCAGCGCCCGCGACCATGATCGACAAATACGGCTCGGCAAACGGGTTCGGCTGGACCATGAACGATGTGATTGGCGCAGAGTTCGTGTCGGTGCCGATGACGCAACCCATCGAACGTGGCCGCGCTGTCTGGCGCACGTTCATGCTGTCGCTGACGGCGGTGTTCGCGGTGGTGTTGATCGTGATGAACGTGATGGTGAACATGCTGATCACGCGACCCATCCAGTCGCTCTCGCGCGCCGCCGATGAAATGAGTCTCGGCAAGCTTGCCGAAACACCTTTGCCAACGGGTGGATCGGACGAGATTGCGTCGCTGGCGGTATCGTTCGGACGCATGAGGACGAGCCTGATCGAAGCATTCAAGATCCTCGATGAAGGGGCGCACTGATCATGACGGCATCCGCCGATACCCCATCCGAACTCGGCCGATACCGCATCGAGCGCGTGCTCGGACGCGGCGCAATGGGTGTTGTGTATCTGGCGTTCGATCCGCAGATCGAGCGCCATGTCGCGCTTAAGACCATCCGCAACGAATTGTTGCCGGCAGGTTCCGAAGGCGGTTCGATGCACGACCTCACCGCGCGTTTCCTGAACGAAGCGCGTGCGGCCGGCCGCCTTGCGCATCCGAATATCGTGTCGGTGTATGACTATGGCGAAGCGGGCGACACGGCATACATCACGATGGAATACGTGCGTGGCGAGAGCCTCGCCGCGCGTCTCGCTCAGCATGCCCGAACGCAAACCCGAATAGAACCGGCGCGTGCTTTAGGTTGCTTTTTTCAACTCCTCGATGCACTTGATTACGCGCATCAGGAAGGCGTGATTCATCGTGACATCAAGCCTGCCAACCTGCTGATCACGCAACGCGGCGAATGCAAGATCACGGACTTCGGCATTGCGCGGATCGAAGCGTCGCATCTCACGCAACTGGGCACGGTGATCGGCACGCCCAGCTACATGTCGCCGGAACAGTTCACGGGCGAGACCATCGATGCGCGCGCCGACCTTTTCTCCGCTGCGGTCGTGCTCTACGAAATGCTGACCGGCGTATGTCCGTTCGCGGGCACGCCGACCGTGGTCATGCGACAAGTGTTGAGCGACACGCCTATGCTGCCATCGGAACGCGTGCCGGGCTTGGCCGGTTATATCGATGCGATGTTGATGAAGGCGCTTTCGAAGCGGCCTGAAGACCGTTACGCCTCCGCGCGTGAATGGCGCGATGTGCTGATGGGCGCGCTCGGCGCGGCGCAATCCGAGGACAGCGACCAGACGGTGATTGCATTTGCAAAGCCGATTGCGTTACTCGAAGCGCCAGAGCTCAGCGAACCTTCAATGGACTGGCCGCCTGAACTGATAGCGCAACTGGAGGAGCGGCTCGCAAGTCACGTGGGACCGGTTGCGACGATCTTGCTGCGTCGTGCGACGGCGAAGTCCTCGGACTTCAACGCATTGCGGGAGCGGCTTGCGGCGCATTTTCCAACCGATGCCGCGCGGCGCGATTTCAACTCGCTGCTGATGCGGCTTGAGACGCCGGGGGATGGGTCACGGATTGCTTCGGGTATGAAGCGGACTTCGATGCCCAGGAACGAGTCGGTGCTTCAGGTGAGCATTGCGCCTGAGGTCTTGCAGGACGCCACGCTCAAGCTCGCTGCATATGTTGGGCCGATAGCGCGGGTCATCGTGGCGCGCGCCGCCGCGAACGTGCCCGATAAGGATACGTTTTACGAACGTCTGATCGATGCCGTGCAGGAACCGGATGACCGCGATGCGTTGCGGCGAGATCTTGGCATCGCACCGGATTAACCTCCCAGCAATCGCAAGAACAACGCCGTATCCGGCGCGCCCTCGTGCCTGTGCAGCGCTTGCGCGCTCGTCCACCAAACGCTCGCAACATCGCCCTCGCTCAAAAACCGCCTGAACGTATCGCGCCAGACCAGCGTTTCAGCACCGCTATCAAGTTGCTCCAGCTCGGCCTCGAACTCTGTCAGCGAGAACTTCGCCTTCAACGTCGATAAGGCCAAACCCGCCGCATGCTCGTACCACACCGAACTGCTGTGCAGCCAGTCATCGAAGAAAGCTTGAGCCATTGGTCGAGCCACGACGAAAGGAAAATACCGCCCGACGGCATCAATACCCGGCATCATCACGCCCGCATACGCCGCATCATCCATCACCCCGGGTTTCATCGCGAAACACCATAGCGGCATGCCGAGGAAGTCTTGCAACCAGGCGTCGCCAAGCTGTTCCTGAGCCTTGAGCAATCCGCGCTGCAACCACGTATCCCACTGCACGACAAATTCGCGCGACAAACCGCGTCCCACAAAGTCGCCATGCGTGCGCACTTTTCCGTAGAAGCCCGTGCCGGCTTCTTCAGGCGTCCTCATAGTTGCGCCGGGCATCGAAAGCGGTCGAGCACACCGGCACGAAACGGATTGACCACGCTGCTCGCCGTGAGGTCGACCGATACCAGGCCGTTGTCGAAGGTCGCCTTGAAACGGTCGGGCTGACCCGCGGGCGTGATCCGCGCGGTATCGAGCAGATGGAACAACGCCCACGGTCCGTCCGCATGCGGCGCAGTCGTCGCTGCCGGATCGAGCTCCACATGCGCCTGCCCCGTGCCCTTGCCGCTCGGCCACTGGAACGCGGCGGTCGCGCTCGACGTGCTGTCGGTTGCAACCAGTTGCACGCCGTCTACATCGAGTACAAAACGTTTGACGGATGGATCGATGGAAGCAAGCTTCGCCGAGAATCGAACCGATACATCATGACCGCCATCGCGAAACAACGCATCGCGGATCTGCGCAGCATTCTGGAACTGCGCAAGGACGTCGTCGGGTATGCCAAGCGAGCGCGCTTCCGGGCGCCAGCGCCATACAGCGCCCGACGTATCCACGCGGTTCTGCAAGTTCTTCTCGAAGAAATCATCGATCAGGCCGCCCGGCCCGAGAATCCGCCCGAAGTCGTCAGGCGCGGCATCCCGCGTGGAGGTGCGCACGAGCGGGTAGCGGCCATCCAGCGCTTGCCGGCAAGCCGGCGCGACCGTTGATGCCCACAGCGCCCGAAGCTGCGCACGCTGGCTCTGGACCTGAACCGTATCGGCGTTGTCCGCGACACCTTGCAGCACCGCACCGAGCGGCGCGGGTGCGCCTTGCGCGAGCAGTTTCAAACGATCGAGTGAACTCGTCGGCGGCAAGGGCAGTGATTGCTTGCGCGCGGAATCGACCGCTTGCAGCGTTGCGGCCGCTTCCTTCAATGCACCGATGGAATCGTCGACAGGCGCACCCGAGGTTGCCCCCGGCTTGCCCGCCAGATCATGCAGCGCCTGGAAATGCGTGTTGACGAGCGCGGCGCTGTCGGCACTTGCAGCGGGTTGCGTTCGACCTTCTGCGCCGCCGAGGCTCTTGCGCAATGCATCGAACTTGCCAGCGGCAGCGTCAGTACTTGCTGCCGGCGCGACAAACGTCGTCGCGATCGCCGCCGCCGTGATCAATGCACGCAGCGGTGAGTTCTGCGAGCCCATCAGGTTCGCAACGCGCGCGCCCTGGTCGGGTGCGGAAAACGATACGACACCGACATCGCCCAGCAGTCCGTCCCACTGCCGGATGCTTTCCTCGCAGTACAAACGCGTCAATGCCGTGCGAAGTTCATCGATACCTGCCGCATCCGGCTTCGTCTCGGCGCGCCCCAGCACCCAGTCGTCCTTCGCAATGTTGGCGAGCGTCATCTCGCGCAAGCGCAGGAAAGCGGTAAAACCAGCTTGCGTATAAGCACCATCGATACCCTGCGTCAACGGCATCCCGCTCTTGCGCACGAACACCAGCAGCCCGCTTGGCCCCGCCGCCTTGGCGATCGAAAAATCCGCCAGATGAAGCTGCGTAAGCTGCTGCTGGATGCGACTGTTCAGACGCAGCGCAAGCGGCACGCGGCTCAATGTTGCGCGTGCCTGGGCAATCAGGTTCTGATCGAGCGGCAGGTTTGAATCGAACTGTCCACGGCGAAAGAGCGCCTCAAGATGCTGATCGATACTCGCGCGTTGAGCATCGCTTGCGGTTTGCAGCGGACCGCGTTGCCAGTCGCGCATGGCCCAGCTTCTCAATGCGTCGGGATCGTAATGCGTCGGGTCGCCAAGCATCAGGTACGCACGCAGTACTTCATATTGGAGCGCAGCATTGTTCGCATCGCCGCGACGCAACTCTTCTTCCATGCGCTGCACGACAATGGGCAACAACGTCTGCCGCAACAACCGCTGATACACCCGTTGCGCTTCGGCGCCGATTTTCTCGCGTTGATCGAGACCGAGCTTCGCCCACCACACATCACCGCGGCTTTCGCGTTCGGCTTCGCCGCCGGGCAAGTCTCGGGCGGCATCGAGTACGGGGAGAACTGCGAGCGGATCATCGCCGAGCGTGGTCTGTTGCACCCGCTGCTGAAGTGCTGCAATCTGCTGACGGCTTTCGTCAACGAAGCGGCGGTTCGCCCGGTCGCTGACAAAGAGTCCGATCAACCCTGCAATCAACACGGCGCCCACCGCGCCAATAGCAATCTGCTGAAACCGCGCACGCCGCCGCTCGACGCGCAAGTTGCTGCCAGCAAGGCCCGCTTCCTCGAAGATCACATCGCGCAGCAAACGCTTCACGAAGTATGCGCGGCCACTCGATGTATCGGCGAGCAGCACTTCCCGTTGCAACCCGAGCGCTGCGGCCATGGAACTCATCATGCGGTCGAGCGGACGGCCGCTTTGCGTGCCGCTCGTGAAATACACGCCGCGCAACAACGCGGCGCGATCAAAGCGCGATTCGCTGAAGGCGTCATCCAGGAAACGCTGCAGCGATCCTTCGATACCCGCAAACTGCTGCGGGAACGAATAGATCAGTGCGCGACGGCGCACATCGGTTTCCTGCTGCATGCGTTGCAGCACGCGCTCCTGGAGCTGCCGATGAAGCAACCGGAATTCATCCGGGAAACGCTGCAGCGGTTGTCCTGAATTTTCCGCGCCGTCTTCAGGCGAATGCGGGAAGGTCACGCCCCACACTTGCTCGCGTTCGTCGCGGCCGAGGTCATCGAAGAATTCGGAGAAGCCCGAGAGCATGTCGCTCTTCGTGACTACCACGTACACCGGGAAACGCATGCCGAGCTGCTTGTTCAACTCGCTCAGGCGTTCACGCACCGACACCGCGTGCGCTGCACGTTGGGCATCGGTCTGCTGCAACAAGTCCGCTGCCGACACGACGACCATCACGCCGTTGAGCGGACGACGCGGACGGTATTTGCGCAGCATTGCGAGAAATCCGAGCCATGCGCCGCGATCCGCTTCGGCGTGGCTGTCTTGCGTGGTGAAGCGGCCGGCGGTGTCGAGGAGAACGGCGTCGTCGGTGAACCACCAGTCGCAATGACGCGTGCCGCCAACGCCACCAATCGCCTGCGCGCCAAGGCGGTCAGCCAGCGGAAATCGCAACCCTGAATGCACCAGCGCCGTCGTTTTGCCTGCACCCGGCGCGCCAACGAACATGTACCACGGCAAGTCGTAAATGGTCTGGCGGCGCGCAATGAACCACGATTTCCAGCCCTTGCCGTCTTTGCCCGTCGCGGTGGTTCGAAGCGTCTTCAATGCTTCCTCGAAGCGCGTGCGCAGGATGGCGAGATCCGCATCGGCGGCCTTGCGTGCTTCGCTCGGTTTGCGATCGGCCGGGTTCACCGAATCCGCGATAAGACTGCGCACGAAGTTGGAACTCGCAAGCCGTGCCTTCACGGCACGCGCGCCGAAGTACACCGCCCAGCACGCGAACAGCAGCGCAATTGCGATCCATCGGCTGGTCGTACTTCCTAGCGGCTCGCTGCCGTTGAACGCGAGCAAGGGTCCTTCGAACCACACAATGAACGCCAGCGCCAACATGCCGAAAAACGACATGACCACCGGCTTTCTGAATCCGTTCAACCACCTCATGACGCGGCTCCTGGCGAAAGAATCACAATGGCAACGCGACGATTTTTCGCGCGGCCTGCGGGGGTATCGTTTGGTGCAATCGGCTCGGTGTCGCCGCGTCCTTCCGCGCTCAGGCGCGAGGGCGAATCGATGCGCGCCGCGATGATCGCGCGCACGGTATCGGCGCGCGCCTGCGAAAGCGCCACGTTCGACGGAAACCGCGCCGAGATGATGCGCTGGTTGTCGGTGTGGCCGACCACGACCACGTTGCCGGGTTTGTCCTGCAATGCGTCGGCGATGCGCTGCATCAGCGGAGCAAAATGTGGATCGAGGTCGGCGCTGCCCGATGCAAACAATTGCGTGCCCGTCGCCGTGTTGTTGATGGTGACTGTCGTGCGGTCTACCGAATCGCCGACCGTCACCAGCCCTTGCGCAATCTCGGGCGCGAGGAAACCGGCCAGCGTGGCGGCAAGCTTGGGTGCTGCATCGACCTTCGATGCGAGTACAGGCGCGGGCGCCACGCGTATCGACCGCATCGAGGCGAACACCGGGTCCGAAAAGTCGTTGATTCGAAAGCTCAAAACGAGGCTGGCGGTCACGAGCACGAACGCGGCAAGTGCAAGCGCGACCCATAGCGGCACGAATTGCAACAGGCGCTTGCGTTCGCGCGGCGCGGGTTGCCAATGCGGCGACAACGCGCGTTCAACCGGCGGGCGCTGCGCACGGACCATCTGTTCGAGCCGTTCGCGTATCACGTCGAGCTGCGTCTTGCCGCCTTCCATCAGGCGGTATCGTCCGTCGAAACCCAGCGCGAGCATCACGTAGATCAGCTCGAGCAGATCGACATCGATAGCAGGGCTTTGCGCAAGACGCTGCAGGATTACGAAAAGACGCTCGCCGCCCGAAGCTTCGTTGTGGAACGTCACCAGCAAACTGCGGCGGCCCCACACGCCGGCACCCCACGGCGTGGCGGCAATCGATTCATCGATGAACGTGCACAGGCAATAGCGTGCCGGGCCAAGCTGCGCATCGGGTACGCCGAACGCGCGGCCGTTGGTTTCGAATGTGCGCACCATCTGGATCAGTTGCGTGCGCAGCGCTTCGAGATCCGGATGGCTCGTCAGGCGCCGCAACGGCAATGCGAGTTCAAGCAGCGGGTTCGCCGCGCGCAACAGCGGGTTGCGGCCGGCGAGCGTGGCGTCGAGCGGCGCCAAAGCTGGCAGTGCCGCCGCGGTTTTTGCCGTAGCCGGGCGCTCGCGCTTGAGACCGGGCGTCGGCATCATGATCGTGCGCGCGGCGTCGAGGAAACCCGAGTCGTCGATAGTCGGGTCCGTGTCGTTAGTCATTGCAGTGTCCTTGTTCATCGACGGATGGCCCAGCATTCCATCGTCAGGCCAGGGAACTCGCCGGCGACGTGCAGCGCCATTCCAGCCGACGCGTTGAGTGCTTGCCAGCCTTCGTTCTTGTCGTCGAGTTCGAAGTAAGTGAAGCCCGCATGGAACGGAAGCTGGCGCGGCGCGACCGGCAACGCGCGCAAACCGATGCCCGGCAATTGCAGGTTGACGAGGTCGCGAATTTTTTCGACCGCGCCGATCTTCACCTGGCTGCCGAACGCGGACAGCAGCGTTTCGGTGGATACCTGGGCGCGCACGGCGAGCACAAAAGTCGCATTCGTGAAGAGCGAGCGATCCGCGACCAGGGCAACGCGCAGGCCGTACTTGCGCTCCTCCAGCGGTATGGAGACCACGCCCGGATCAGCGACACGGCTCAAAGCAAGACGCAACGCTTCGATCACCGGCGTGAACGTTTCCTTCAACCGGTCATGCCGATACACGGGGAACGCCGGCGGCCGCCGATCACGCTGACTGAAGGTCGCCAGTTCTCCCGCAAGCTGCACAGTGGCCTGGAAAAGCGCCTCGGGATGCAGTCTGGTCATCGACCCAAAATGCGCGACCAAGGGCTGCGCTCGATTGACGATCTGCAGCAGCAGGAAGTCGGAGATCTCCGCCATGCCCGCGGCTTCCGGCTGCGACAACCGGGCCGCCAGCGCCTCGCCGCGTTGCTGGAGCAGACCGTTGAGCTCGGTCGAGAAGCGCGCGAGCTTGCCCGCGACAGTGAAGTCCAGACACGGCGCGCAATACTCTTCGTCCAGCACCACACGCGAATCGCTCAGGCGTTCGATCACACGCGCAACCCCCACATGAGCATGCGCATGCGCGACGTCCGGTTCGAGCGCGAGTTTCAACCGCAGCTTGCCGACCTGCAACAGCGTGCTGACGGCGTCGGGATCGTTGCTGTCGTGGACTTCGAACTCTTCCGTCCGATATCGCGCGAGGTTGTCCGCACGCTCAGGTCCGCCCGACTCGGTCGCGCCCGGCCGGCGAACCGGCAATGCGAGCACCACGAGCAGGTTCGCCGTGCCCTCGGGAATGTCGAGCGGCTCCGGGAGGTCGTCATCGGCGGGAAGGTTGAACGGCGT
>NZ_CAXTGZ010000019.1:0-7756 GCF_964243625.1 uncultured Caballeronia sp. | reverse complement strand
GGCGTGCCATCGGGCAGGACACCCGCAGCCGAGCGCAGCGCGAGCTTGCCGAGCTTCAACAGCGCTTCATCGATTTCCACCGATGTGAATCCCCAGCCGTAAGCACGCAGGCTGTCAACGCGCGCTTCGAGTTGCGTCTGCACGTGCCGGTCGTGCTGCTGCAGATGCTGCGGCTGCAGGAACATGCCTTCCGACCAGATGACCTTGCTATTCCAGTACATGGCGTTATTCGCTTGGAGTTGAACGTGTGAGTGCGTCGAGTTGCGCCTGGTACGCGCGGCTGAAGGGCTCGCCGAAGGTGCGCTGGAAGTCGTCGCCGGCGTCACGCGCCACGTCCTCCCAGGTATCGACGAAACGCTGCCAGAGGCGCGCGCGGCGATTGCCGAGCAGCGCATCGATGCCCTTTGCCGGTTGCACCGACCGGTCGATCGTCACTGGATCGATGCGCGACATTGCGTGTTCGAGGGCCGCGCGCAAGCCGGCGACGACGGCGAGTTCGTGCGTCTGGATATCGTGGAAGGCTTCCTGCAACGCGTCTTCAGGCGCGAGATATCCCGCGCCGCGTGCGCCGAGCATCTGCGTGAGCGCCATGTCGACGTCGGGGAAAAACTTGAGCGGATTGTTGTCGCGCTCTTCGATCAGCGTCATGGCGATACGCGTCTCGCGCTTTGCCATGGAGCGTGAGCGCAACGCGGTCATCGTGCCCTGCGTCGCGACGCGCAGCATGCCGCCTACAAGACGCGCGAGGTCATCTGCGGGGATGTGACGGACAGTGCCGGCGTCGATGCCGAGACCTTCCAGCAGGGCTGTCAGCGTGGCGTCGTCGCTGGCGGAGGGCGTTGCAGCAACCGGTTCCGCGTGCTTTGGCTGAGGCGTTGGTGCAAGCGCTGGTTCCGGCAGCGCCAGAAACTCCGTCGCTGGAACCACCGGCGCAAGCTCGTCGTGCATCTCGACCGGCGGGATAGACGGGTCGAAGTCCTCGGGAATGATAGGCGTCGCCGGTCCGTCCAAAACCGGCAACGTCGGCACTGCGTTCATCGCGCGTTCCGGCGATACGTGTTCGAAACCCCCGCTCGATCCCGACACCGACAACGGCGACACTTCGTGTTTTGTCGGACCGATCCCAAGCGGGCTGTCGCCGGCGCCAAGGGCATCGATAAGCTCCTGATTCGCATTCACACCAAAACGCGCAGGCTCACGCAATAGCGGCGTGGCCGCGAGCGGATCGGGCGTGAATGGAGTATCGGCGCGACTATCCTTCGATGCTGCATGCGGCGCATTCCAGTCATCCGGAATCAGCGGCGCGGCCGGCTTCACGTCCCAGTCCGGCTTCTCCGGCAACGGCGCCGATGGTATGGACACATCCGGGCGCGTCATCATGGTCATGTTCTCCAACTCGTGCTCGATGGACACATCCAGCGCATACGGACCGACCCGCAGACGATCGCCATCATGAAGCTGCGCCTCGCGTGATCCGTCCAGTATCTGGTCGTTCAGCAACGTGGGATTGCTGCCTGCATCGACCAGGATGAAAGCGCCATCGCGCCATTCAATGCGCGCCTGCACGCGCGAGATTGCGCGTTGCGTGTCGGGCAGCACGACGGTGCATTCGGGCGCGCGGCCAAGCGTGCCGCCGGCTGTATCGAACTCGATATTTTGCGGTGCGCTCAAGGCGCCGCCGCTCACGGTCATCCTCAACTTCGCTGCCCTGGACTGATTCGGTGACATGCGTAAAGCTCCTTATTTGACGACCTTGCGCGAGCCATCGTCGGCATCGCGCGGCGGGGTCGGCGGCGGTGGGGGCACGCTCACGGGAACAGGAGGAATGCCGGGACCGATGGGTATCGGGATACTCGACATCTCGATGGTCTCCGGACCAATCAGGATGTACGAAGCCCCCGCGCGCAACGCGATGGTCGCGGTCGCCTCGATCTCCACGGCCATGCCCGCCTTGATCTGCACGGCCATGCCGGCGTTCAGCGAATAGGCTTCGCCCACGAACTGGTTGTGCGCCGTCATGGTCGCGGCCGTCACGCCGCCGAGCACGCTCGACTTGCTGCTGCCCATTACCGTGTCGTTGCGCGCACCGTTCGTCTTGATGAACTCGCTGCCGCTTACGCTCAAGTGACGATCGTGTTCTACGTTCATCAGCGCGTCGTGCTTGACCCACGTTTCATGATCGCGTTCGGCGTGAAAGAACAGTTGTTCGTCGCCCTTGCGATCATCGAGCCGCACTTCGTTGTAGCCGCTGCCGCCCTTGGTCGAGTTGCTCTTGAGCGTGGAGATGGCCGCGTTTGCGGGCAGCTCATACGGCGGCATGTTCGTCGAGTTGTAGACCGCGCCCGTGATCACCGGGCGGTCCGGATCGCCTTCGATGAATTCGACCAGCACCTCCTGCCCGATGCGCGGAAGCTGCATGGATCCCCAGCGTTTATTGGCCCAGCTTTGCGATACACGCACCCAGCATCGGTCGAGCTTTGGCGCGCCCGACGACTGCGCGAGTTGTTCCCAGTGGAACTGGACCTTTACGCGGCCGTATTGATCGGTGAGGATTTCATCGCCATCGGGGCCGACGACTACCGCCGTTTGCGGACCGCCTACGCGCGGCTCCGGCGTGGTTCGTGCCGTACGGAACGTGTTATCCGCGCGGATCGCGGTAAAGCTGCAATCGAAGATCGGCAACGTGCTGTCGCTCGTCGATACATACGCGTCGGAGACGATCTCCGCACGTGTCTCCGTAATCAGGTATTGGCGATCCTGTGCGGTCGCCGGATGATCACGCAAACGGATCAGACCGCCCGGGATGAGACCACGCGACGTGCTGCGTGCACTGATGGAATCGTTCTGCGTTTGATGAATCTCGATGTTCACGCGTGCAAGACGATCGCCATCCGCGGCCTTGACGTGACCCGTCAGGTGTTCCTGCATCACGTAACGCGCGGGATCGAAGGGCGCTGCGCGGGTTGCCCGCGCGACGAGACCGTGGCTGTTGCTCACCGATGCCTTCTCGAAGTCGTACTCGTTGACTTCGTATCGTCCAGTCTGCAACGTCGCGCCCGACACCCACCGGTACACGCACTCTTCATCCTGCTCGGGCGTGTCCCAAGCCTGGTACGGAATGGTCTCGTAATGAGTAATGGGACGATGTTCGCTATTCGAGTCGGTCATCACGAGCGTATGTTTGCCGCCCGTGTACTCGAAAAAATAATGAATGCCTTCGCGCTCGAGCAGACGGCTCACGAAGTCGAAATCGGTCTCGCGATACTGCACGCAATTTTCGAGCGGCGAATAAGCTGCGCTGCATGCATTGCGGAAATCGATATCGAACGGTTCGAACACCGAGCCTACGATCTGCGGAATCGTCTTTTGATAAAAGAATCGCCGATGCGACGACTGCGTCAGCAGCCACAAGCGCGGATGCACGATGGCTTCGTAACGCGCCATGCGGTTACGCGTGGTGTCGCCGGGGACAATGAGCCGCAACGTAGTGACGATGCCATTGAACTGGCGCTCGCCGCCCGCCGGATAATCGAGCGTGACGGACAGGTTCTGGCCAAGCACGTCGCCGGGATCGATATCGTTGCGCGGGCTCAAGAATGCAAGCTGGAATTCATTCATGCGGCCGAGCGCTTCGATTGTCGACATGCGCATGAAGACGGCCGTGTCGCCAAGCGCGGCGCATTCCATGCGGACGTGGCGAGTACTAGTCGAAGGCATAGGTGAACTCCTCTGCTTCAACGCCCACATGTACGCGTGCAAGCGTTTTTCCATCGATCACGCGCGTCAGGAATTCCGTGCTGATCCGCGGCAACAGACTGTTGGTGAGGATCGCGTCGATCGTGCGTCCGCCGCTTTCAAGCCGCGTGCAACGCACGGCGATCTGACCGACCACGTCTTCGTCGAAAGTGAACGGCACCTGATGTGTACGCGTCACACGTTTCGCCACCCGTCCGAGTTGCAAGCGGATGATGGAGCGCAGCATCGCGTCGCTGAGCGGGTAATAGGGGATCGTCACCATGCGGCCCAGCAACGCCGGCGGAAACGTGTGCAAGAGTTCCGCATGCAACTGTTCTTCGATGGTTTCCATCGCCGGCATGTTCTCCGGATCGCGGCAGAGATGCGCAATGCATTCCGTTCCCGCGTTCGTGGTGAGCAGGATCAGCGTGTTGCGAAAGTCGATGGAGCGGCCTTCGCTGTCTTCCATCCAGCCCTTGTCGAATACCTGGAAGAAGAGTTCGTGAACATCGGGATGCGCCTTCTCCACTTCGTCGAGCAGCACGACGCTATGCGGCCTTCTACGCACGGCTTCGGTCAGCACGCCACCTTCCCCGAAACCGACATAACCGGGAGGCGCGCCTTTCAGCAGCGAGACCGTATGTGCTTCCTGGTATTCGCTCATGTTGATGGTGATGAGGTTTTGCTCCCCGCCGTAGAGCAGTTCGGCGAGCGCAAGCGCGGTCTCCGTCTCGCCCACGCCCGATGTTCCCGCGAGCATGAACACGCCGACCGGTTTGTTTGGATTGTCGAGTCCCGCACGCGACGTGCGAATGCGCCGTGCGATCATCTCGGTTGCGTGACCCTGACCGATGATTCGCCGGTCCAACAGCTCACCAAGACGCAGCACGTTGTCGATATCGTTCTTCACCATCTTGAGAACGGGCACGCCGGTCCAGTCCTGAACCACCGCTGCGACCGCTTGCCGATCCACGCCGGGCAGGATCAATGGTGCGTCGCCTTGATGCTCGGCCAGCAACGCCTGTTGCGATCTCAGCGCGGCAAGGTCTGCACCGGCAGCGCCATCGCGTAGTTGCGAACGGCGCGCGAGGATGTCTTTTACGAGTTCGCGTTCCACGTTCCAACGCGTATCGAGCTCCGCGAGCCGCTGCGTTTCTTCTTCCAGCGCCTTCGATGCCACCTCGTGACGCGCGGCTGTATCGATGCCGATCAGGCTTTCGCGCGTGATGACCTCGAGTTCCGTCTTCAACGCGGCGATGCGTTTCTGCGCGTCGTCCACTGCCGGCGGCGTAGCGTGCTGACTCACTGCAACGCGGGCACACGCGGTATCGAGCAGGCTCACGGACTTGTCGGGCAACTGACGCGCCGGAATGTATCGATGCGACAGGCGCACGGCCGCTTCTATGGCTTCGTCGAGCACTTGCACGCCGTGATGCTTCTCCAGCGCACCGGCAATGCCGCGCATCATGGTGATTGCGCGTGCTTCGTCAGGCTCGCGCACTTGCACGACCTGGAAACGCCGCGTCAACGCCGGATCTTTTTCGATGTACCGCCGATACTCCGACCACGTCGTCGCTGCGATCGTGCGCACGGTGCCGCGGGCAAGTGCAGGTTTCAGCAGATTGGCGGCATCGCCGGTTCCGGCTGCGCCGCCTGCGCCCACGAGCGTATGCGCTTCATCGATGAAAAGAATCACCGGGCGCTCCGCCGACTGCACCTCCTCAAGCACCTGGCGCAGGCGCGTTTCGAACTCGCCCTTGACGCCGGCACCTGCCTGGAGCAACGCTACGTCGAGCGTGCGCAGCGTGACATCGCGCAGCATGGGGGGAACATCGCCGGCCACAATTCGTTGCGCCAGTCCCTCGACCACGGCCGTTTTCCCTACACCCGCCTCGCCCGTCAGAAGCGGATTGTTCTGGCGGCGCCGCATCAGGATGTCGATGACCTGACGAATCTCTTCGTCGCGACCGACGATTGCATCGAGCCTGCCTGAGCGTGCTTGTTCCGTGAGGTCGACGGTGAAGCGCTGCAATGCGTCCTGATTGGTCGCAGGCATGGCGACTGCCGCTGACGGCGCATTGGAGGCTTGCGCATTCTCGGGCGAATCCGCGAGCAAAACGTCGAAGTGATTCACGAGGTCATCGAGTTTCACTCGATCGAACTCGCGCGAAATCCCGCGCAACGCGTTGCGTAAGGCCGGCGTCTTCAACGCGCCGACAATCAGATGCGCGCTGCGCACTTTCGCTGCATCGAACAACAAGGACCCATACACCCAGCCGCGCTCGACAGCTTCTTCCAGTTGCGAAGAGATGTCCGTGATCGATGTAGACCCGCGCGGCAAACGATCCAGCGCTTCTGTCAAATCACGCGCGAGCGCCGAAGGCTCCACGCCAAAATGCTTGATGATCCGGTGCAGATCCGAGTCGGGCAAGTTGAGTAGCTGATGCAGCCAGTGAGTCAGCTCCACATAAGGATTGCCCCGCAAACGACAGAACGTCGTGGCACTTTCCATCGCGCGATAGCTGAGTGTGTCGAGTTTGCCGAACATCACGGCGCGGCTGATTTCTGCCATGGTTATTCCTGTGCGAGAGTCTTGACGCGGCCGTTTCGGCCGAGCGGTTTGAGTAGGAGTTGCGTGGCGTCGGACGCAGCCGGACGTGTTAACAACCATGTTGTGTAACCAAGACGCTGTAGCCGCCCGAGAGCAAGACGAGGTACTTCTGCGCGCCGCAAGTGCAGGTTCAAATCCC
Organism: uncultured Caballeronia sp.; assembly: GCF_964243625.1. Taxonomy (NCBI): domain Bacteria; kingdom Pseudomonadati; phylum Pseudomonadota; class Betaproteobacteria; order Burkholderiales; family Burkholderiaceae; genus Caballeronia; species uncultured Caballeronia sp. The sequence goes on along the minus strand of NZ_CAXTGZ010000019.1, from coordinate 1,271 downwards.
ATTCGAGCGGATCGCGCACGTAGTTGCGGATCCAGTCCGCAAGACGCACGAGGCTCGCGCCGCCGGGCAGGAATCGCTGATAGTCGGTCATCGAAAGCAGACCCAGCGCAACGCGGAACTTGTGCTGCCGGTCCCACGCTCGGCCCCCAAGCATGGTGCCGAGGCCGAGGCGGCCGCTTTCATCGGCGGCGCCCAAACGGCTCAGCGAACGCGCTGGCAAGTCGATCCAGTGACCGACGTTCTCCTTCACTTTCACCGGGACGTTGAAGAAGCGCATCAACACAAGACGCAATCCGGCGGCGTGACGGGTCGGACCGCTGAGTACGCCGGCAAAGTGAAGCTTTGCGAAGTCAGGGATGCTGTCGCGATTGCGCAGCGCCGGTTCGCCGAGCCCGAAGGTGCTGCCGACATATGCGGAAAAACGATCACCGTTGTTGCGGTCAAGGCTCACTGTCGGCTGCGCCACCGCCCATGATCGATAAAACAGCGACGTCATGCGGTGATGGAACACGTCGAGAAACCGCGCAAAGGTCGGGTCGTTGGCGTTACGCGTGCGGTCACGGATGTATTCGGTGAGATGCGTGGGCATCGGGCCGTTCGGTCCCAGCAGGCCGAAGAAATTCACGACCAGTTTCGGCGCTTTTTCACTTTCACCGTTCAAGCTGAAACCGCGCAACGTGGTCGGAAAGAAGATGAGGTCCGGTTCCTGACCGAAGCGCACGGCATCGTCACGCGGCCGCAACGATGAACCCACTCGCGGCAAGCCGGGATACGCGCATTCGAGCAAGCGCACGGCCTGGAAAAAGTCGAAGCTTTTTGCATCGGCGGAAAGCCGGTCGAGGATGGTCACAGCGTTTTGCATAATCCACTCCCCGGCGCCCAGCGCATGATTTCGCCGCGTGTTGCGCTCGTGACCACCGTCTCGGTGAACGAATTCAGCGATACATATTGAGTGAAGAAGCGCGCGAGCACCGCGCCAAAGAGAAACGCGCTTGCGCCTTCGAAGCCGATCTCATCGATCAGCAGGTTGATCTCCAGGCCTCGGCCAAATACGATCGGTCCGCGCGACGGCAAGCGACGCGTCACAGGCTGCGTATCGATGGAACGAAGACCGTCGACCTGTCTCGCCGCCGCGCCGTCACCAGCGGGCGCATAGAGGCCGAGCAGATCGCGCATGGCTTGCGCACCCTGACTGTCGTTGCTGTCCACAAGCGACGCATAGTTCAAGGACAAGTGGCTCAGAAGCCGCCATGCAACCGGACCCTCTGCAT
>NZ_CAXTGZ010000018.1:0-25424 GCF_964243625.1 uncultured Caballeronia sp. | reverse complement strand
GGCCAGAGCCAGACGCCTGAATAACCTGAAGCAACTCCAGAGAAACAGGGCCGCGTTCGAAAAAGGAACGCGGCTTTTTTACATTTGACTTGCCCAAACGCCCCCAGGACAACCCTATAGGCTCGATAGCCAAAACACTTGCATAGGCATACTTTCGTCCGAAGGCGGTTTTTCCCGATTCGCCGGCCGATCAATGCGAAACAAAGTGACTCAACATGAGCACGAAGTTCCACAAACTCGGCCAACCGCGCGGCAACAAGGGTTATCTCCCTTATGGTCCGCAGTCTCGCCCGCTGCCCGGGCGCCAGGACGGAAAAACAACATCGAAAAATATCGCAGCTATCCGTCTTGAAAATCGATTGCATAGTCAATATTATTATAAGCACCGAGTTACGCGCCAAGGCGCCACCCGAGACTATGTTCTGACCGATTGAAAGCATCGAAAAAATTCGATGCGCATATGGATTTACCGATGAACCGCGCTGCCCAAACTACCCGCCTCCTCGGCCGACGCTTCGGCCAGTCAGTCAGCTCTGCACTGCTGCACATCCTTCCGCCGAACCTGAGTTCGTGGAAACTCGCGCTCTACGTGATCGTGTTTTTGCTGCCGGGCGGATCGTTTGTCGTATTGGGTGCGGCGTGGTTCGAAAATCGACAGATGCGCAAGTCTGCGAAGCCGGCGGCAACCGTCGCCAAGCCCCTGCTGTGCAGTCCGAAGCGCTGCGACGCTTGAAGCAAGCGCATCACTGCGCGGCGTAACGGCTCGTAACTGAATCCGCGACACGCGTAAACCCAGTTTCCTTTCAAGCCGTTACCCTTACGTCTGCCCAAATGCGCGCCTTGCGCGCGCATTCAGTTACCATTTCGGACCCGTTTCGCCTGGCGCCATTGCCTTGCCGGAACGCGCAGCCTCCGACAGGAATCCAGAGCAGATGCCGTACACCCGAATCCCCGTGTTTTATCGACGATCCGCGCTTGTCGTGGTGTTGGCGCTTGCCGGCTGTGCCGTCGGGCCGAATTACAAACGCCCCGACGCTGCCATTCCCGCCGCCTACAAGGAGGCGCCCGAAGGCTGGAAGGTTGCGCAACCGGCTGACCGTATCGACCGTGGGAACTGGTGGACCGTTTTCAACGACGCGCAACTCAACGACCTCGAAGGCCGGCTGAATACGTCGAACCAGACGATCGAGCAGTTCGCGGCGACGTATCGGCAGGCGCGCGCGCTGGTTTCGGAGGCGCGGTCCGCGTACTTCCCGACTGTGGGGTTATCGGCGTCGGGGACACGCTCTGGTTCCGGCAATCGGTCCACGAACTCGCAGTTCTCCAGCAGCGGCGTGAGCAATGCATTCAACCTCGGGCTGGATGCATCTTGGGAACCGGATCTTTGGGGCACGGTCAGCCGCACGGTGAACGCTCAGCGTGCCGGCGAGCAAAGTGCCGCCGCCGACCTTGCGAACGCACGGCTCTCGGCGCAGGCCACGCTGGCACAAACGTATTTCCAGTTGCGTTCGCTCGACGCGCAGCAAAAGCTCCTCGACGATACCGTCGCCGCCTATCAACGCACCTTGCAGCTCACGCAGAACCAGTACGCGCAAGGCACGATCGCGCGCTCGGACGTGATCCAGGCGCAGACGCAATTGCAATCAGCGCAGGCGGCGGCCATTGATAACGGCGTTTCGCGCGCCCAGTTCGAACATGCAATCGCGGTGCTGGTCGGCGAACCGGCATCGACGTTCAGCATTGCCGCATCTCCGCTCGATGCAACCCCGCCCGTGATTCCGTCCGATCTGCCATCGTCCATTCTGGAGCGGCGGCCGGACATCGCCTCGGCCGAGCGCAAGGCTGCGGCAGCGAACGAGCAGATTGGCGTGGAAATCGCGGCGTTTTTCCCGACGTTGACGCTGTCGGCATCGGGCGGATTCCAGAGTTCCGTGCTCTCGCAGTTGCTGCGCGCGCCGTCGCAGTTCTGGACGCTCGGGCCGAGCATCGCAGCCACGCTCTTCGATGGCGGCCTGCGGGCCGCTCGCACGGAAGCTGCGCGTGCGGCTTATGACGCGTCTGTCGCGTCTTATCGCCTGGCGGTGCTGACAGCGTTCCAGGACGTCGAGGACAACCTCGCGTCCATTCGCATTCTCGCCAACGAGATCGTGGTTCAGCAGCAGGCGGTGGCGTCGGCGCAGCAGGCGCTGGATATCGTGACGAACCAGTACAAGTCAGGCACGGTCGGATTCATCAACGTGCTCACTGCGCAGACCACGGCGTTCACCGCCCAGCAGAAGCTCGCGAGTATCGCGGGTCAGCGGATGGTATCGTCGGTCGGGTTGATCAAGGCGCTGGGCGGCGGATGGGAAACCGCGCAGATGAACGAGGAAACGGGGACTTCTGCGGCGCCCGCCGCGGCCGCCAGTTCCACGCAGGATTCAAGCGCAGGGCCTAATACCGGTTCGGTTCTGGCCAAGCAGTAATCAAGGCGCGCCTGACCGGTTCAACGTCAGCTCGACGGTATCCGGGCCGGTATGGCGGCCAAGCAGGTTCAGAAGTCCTGCCAGGTTCTCGCGCGCTTCCGGCGCCGATGTCGCCACGCCGCTGAACGTGCTAGAGCCCTGCGCTACCGCCCCCTGCCCGGTCAGCATCAACGGCCCGCGCGTCGTTGTCAGGTTGATCGTGCCCGCCTGTCCTTCCGCTTGAAACACCACGCGATACGACCCGAGCGGCTTCACGCGCGAGACACGTGACGACATGTCGTCCAGCGTCACGATCACCTGCCCATAGGTGTTGCGTCCCAGCACGCGCCAGTCGGTCCACGTCAGACGCACGTTGCCGTCCGGATCGAGTGTATTGAACGGTGCCCCAAGACCGCTGAGCAAACTCGCCGGCACCGCGATGGAGCCGGACGAAAGCGTCGACTGTTTCGGGCTTGCATCGACGAGAACCGGGTCCGGCATCGCATCCGTCTGGCCCATTTGCATGCGCACGTGCCCGGTGAACAACGGCCAGAAAGCGGTACGCCATTCAATGCGCCCCGGCAGCAAGGTCGCGCCTTCGCCGCCGCCGCCGGTTGCGAGCATCAACGTGGCCGAGCCTTTCCAGAGCGAACCGGCCGGGTCGACCAGATTGACGTGACCGCCCGTGTTCTTGCCGAACTGCGGCACGATCCACGCGGCCGGCAGCATGACCAACAACGTGACGATCACCGATGCGACCGCCACCGCCAACCACGGCCAGGCAGCGAGAAGCCGTCGTGTTCCGTAGTTCATTGTCCCTGGGCCGGTTGCAGCGATGCCGTCAGATCCACCTGGCCATCGGGTTTTTGCGCCGTGATGTGCGCCTCGTTGACCTGCACCTTGTATTGCTTGCGGACATCGTCGAGCCAGACGGTCCACTCGGGGAACGACACGTTCTTCAACTGGAACTGCACGGCCGAACCGACGACCTGAACTTGCGTCGCGGGCATGTTGTTGTCGGCGAGGGACTTGGTCAGCGCATCGCGCAGCGCGCCGCCCGTCGGCGTGACGCCTTGCGCGCTGCCGGTCAGCGAACGCGCTTCATTGGCCTGCGCCGTCATTTGCGCGAGCTGGGCCTGCATGCGCGGCAGCGATTCACGCAAGCGCGCGCGGCCTTCATACGCGGGCGCCCACAACACGAGATACACAATGACGATAGCCAGCGCAGCGCCGCCCCACATCAGGATGGTCTTTTCGCGCTGGGTCCGGGCGGACCAGAACTCGTTTGCGGTATCGGTGATTGCCTGTTTCATTGGCCGCTCCTGACGGACCACTTGCCCGTGTTGGTGTCGATCGCGCCCGTTAGTCCGTTCGCAACCAGACGCCGTTGCAAACCAGGATCGACCTTGGTTTCAGGCTTGAAGGTCACGTCGAGCTTCCTGTCGTGGTAATCCAGCGCCGCGATGCCGTTCACCGGAATGGGCCCGAGCGCGCGTGCGAATGAATCGGCGATGGACAGGAAATCCGACGGCGACAATTGTCCCGACGCCAGCCGCAGCCGGTCGAGCTGACGCGCCATCTGGTCGGGTGCATCGAGCACGACGGTGGTTTTCGGGAACGTGTTCAGCAGCAGCTCGGTCATCTGCGCATTGATCGCGTCGCGTTGGCGCGCGAGCTGGATCCACTGGATGTTGATCCCGATCATCGACACGATCAGCGCCCCGGCCAGCAGCGCCACCGGTACCTTCAGGCGCCGCATGGTCGCGCGGTCGAGCCGCCACGGCTGCGCGGCAAACTCGAACTGGCACAGGTCGAAGCGGTTGGTGAGCGCGTTGCGCGCGAGGATTTCGAACGGCAGCGGTTCTGCGCCGGGAATGGCCGCGCGGGAAGAAACCGATGCAAGCCGCGGCTCCGCGCCGGGTACATCGCGCAAGGTATAGAGCGTCATGGGCTGCGCGCCGGCGAGTGCGCCGAGCGTGGTCGTGACGGCATCGGCGGGAATTGCGAGGCCTTCGCCCAGCGCCGCGTGTTCGCCGCGCGCTATCGCGATCTCCACGCGTGGCGCGGCGTTCGGCGGCAGCGTCAGCGCATCGCCGCCAAGCAACGCGGGCGCGGTCGGGATCACCTCGCCCAGCACGCCCGCGACGAACGGATTCGGCACGTCGGGATCGCTTTCGTGCAGCGGCAGGCAGCGCATCGCGGGCACGGCTTTCACATTCCGATGCCCGCCGTTCGCGAACGCTTCCATCAGGAAGCGGAACCAGCCGCGGTCGATGACCGCCATCACGCGCCGTCCGCTTGCAAGCGCAACAGGATCGACGGCGATGTGGCACGTCTGCGGATCCTGGATCAGTTGATCCTCGACCACGTTCGGCAATGCCTGGCGCAAACGCGGCCCTTTCAGCGGCGGCAGCAGCGCGGCGGTCAGCAACAAGTCGCGCGCGGCGACGATCAGCACCGTCGCGCTCGCACGCGGCAAGAGCCCGAGCGCTGCACGGCCGGCGCGTTGTGTGACGTTGCGCTTGTCCAGCAGCAAAAACGGCAGCTCCGGCAAATTCCATTCTTCGGAGCGCACCGCCGGATCGCGCGGCGGCAGTAGGACGATCAATGTGCTCAAAGGCCGCTCTCTTCTCTTCGGGTATTGGTGTTTAGCGTTTCAAAGTGATTCACTGTACTTCGCATCAAAGCTGGTCGCGCACATAAACGATACGCGTCGTATGCGTCGCCGGATCCCGATACAGCAGGGTGGTCCGGTCCACTTCCGCGCGCTCGTGCTCCACGCGGCCGTGGATCAGGAAATACTTCGTCGTCACGTCCATCTGGTTCATATCGATGCCGTCCGTCTTCACGCCCGCGCCGGTCAGCGCGAGCTGCACGTTGCCGACATCGTGGAAAAACACGGTCTCGCGCCGCGCCACGAACGCCTGCGCCTGCGAGAGCGACATGCCTGGCACCGTCGCCGCGACCACTTCGGCGGTTGCGGTATTCATGTTCACCGACGTCGTGGTCGGCAGCACCGTCACGAACGGCCGCAATTTATCGACGATTTCCGGTGAAAAACCCGGGACGTCCATCAGCGATTCCACGTTGATCATCTGCAGCGGCGCGACCGGTGCGTTGCTGTCGGCGTCAGCCAGGCCGGGATCATCGGTGAAATTGCCGCCACCCGTGCCACCACCCGCCGCGAGTCCCTGGACCGCCGCCTGCTGCGACGCGGCCGCGGTCGTGCCTTGTGTCTGAAACCGCGTCGCCGACTGCGCCAGCCCGGCGCGCAACTGCAGCGCCACGGTTTTCGCAAGCGACCCGTTGAGCCCAAGCAGCGTCAACAAACGCTGAAACGACTGGATCTCTTCCACGTTGATGGTCAGCAAACCCGGCGTTGGCGTCGACACGAGATTGCGCAGGTTGAATTTGGCCTGCGCATCTTCAATCGATCCCGACAGATACGTCGATGCCCCCTGCTGCGCCCGCACTTCGCCAATCTGCCCGAGAAAGTCGGACAAGCGCGTTTTCGCGATCGGCACGCCCCACACGCCGCCGAGATACGTGACGGTCGGCGCGGTATCGGCTTCCGAACGCAGGATCAGGCGCGTCCAGTCGAGCGCGCTGCGCGAGATCCATTGCGCCTGGGAAAGCAGCCGCTGGTTTTCGATACGACGAATCTGCACTTCCTGCCGCCACAACAACCCGGACACGATGATCGCCGACAACGCCACCACCAGCAGCGCGCTAATGATCGCAACGCCTTTCTCCTTGCGGGTTGTCCGGATGCGTGAAGCGCGTTTCATGGTCATTCCCCGATCAGGAAAACGCGCGTGATCGGCGCCGCAAGATTGTGCGCGCCGACCGCAATCTGAATGCCCGTCACGGCACGCGGCAGGGGTGCGTTGCCGAGTTGCGGCACTTTCAGGTTGTTGTCGTTTTGCACGATCTGCGAGGTCACGTCCGCCATCCTCATCGTCCAGCCTGTTTTGGGCACGTATGCGCGCGTGGCGAAGGTCGTGACGCCGGCCATCAACGGAATCGAAGACCAGCCGTCGGCACCATCTCCCGCCGATAAAGCCCGCCGCACTTCGCCAATATTTCCAAGCGGCGGCGATGCAAACCGCACGACCAAACCATTGCTCAGCCGGTAACGGATCACTTGCAAACGCGGCGCCGCGCCTGCTCCATACACACCGCGCACGATCTGCAGGGAATTGCCGCCAATCGCGACTGCCGCTTGTCCGGCTTCGTCGTCGGTTGCAGCCTGGCGCGCATCGATGCGCATCTGGTCGAACAGTTGCTGCACCACGCGCTCGTCTTCCATCGCGTTCGTGATGGTCGTGCGACCGCGCATGATCTGGTCGAGACCGCGCCACGACAGCACCGCGATCACCGCAAGGATCGCGATTGCGACCAGCATCTCGATCAGCGTAAAGCCACGCGCGCCACGTGGGCCACGTGGGCCACGTGCCCCACGATCCTGCCGCTTAGAGCGAACGATTGGTTTCATTCGCCACCACCATGACCATTTGCGCGAGATTGCCGGGCCGGCCGGGCGATGTGACGAACACTTCCACTTTCCTGAAAATCGGATTCGGCGTGGACGTCACGCGATCGGTGCACGTCAATCTGAGATTTCCCTGCGAACAATCGAACGTCTTCGTGCCGATATCCGGCCACGAATGCGTCAGCCGCAACTGCGCAAGTTCGTTGTCGGCGCTCCATCCGGCGAGCAAGCGGTTGTGCAGGTCGGCCTCGCCGGTTGCAAGAGAACCTACTGCCCTGAGCGACGCCGCCAGCGCCACCGCGATGATCGCCAGCGCAACGAGCACCTCGATCATCGTGAAACCGCGTGCGCGCCCGGTTCGTAAAAGCTTCGCCATCAGCGCACCCGATACCGGCCGTTGCCCGTACCCACGATCGTCGCCCGTCCGACTGCGGAGACGATGGTCACTTCCATGGGGGTATCGATGGCTTCCGTGCCGAACACCAGCCTGTTTGTTACCTGATCCGAGCCCAGATACTGGATCGTCACGCCGGTCACGCCGCCTTCCCAGCGGCGCGGCCGCAGCAAGTCGTCGCGCAACGGACGCCAGCCGTCTTCGGTCCGGACATCGAAACGAAAACCGCCGTCGAGCGGCTGCCATGCAATCGGCCGCGCGCGCACTTGCGCCTCGTCGCCCGCCGATTCGAACAGCAGCGCGAGCCGCTGCGCTTCCTCGTTCAGATCGGTGCGTGGATTGCGCGTGAGCTGCAGCGAAGCAAGCGACACCAGCAACCCTGCGATAACCAGCACCACCAGCATTTCCAGCAACGTGAAGCCAGCTTGCGGCCGCGCCTTCGCCGCGCGCTGCGGCTTAAACAAGGCTGAACGATACGGCTCGTGCTGCTGGTTCACGTCGGTTACTTCTATGAAAGTTGCTTAAAAGTGGCTCATTGCCACGAGCCGACATCGGCGTCGTTGCCTTCGCCGCCCGGCTTGTTGTCCGCGCCGTAGCTGAACACGTCCACTTCGCCGTGCACGCCCGGGTTCAGATATTGATACTGCGCGCCCCACGGGTCGTTCGGGAGGCGTTCCAGATAACCACCGTCCTTCCAGTTGTTCGGGATCGGATCGTTGGTCGGTTTCTCGATCAGCGCGCGCAAGCCCTGCTCTTGCGTGGGATAACGGCCGTTATCCAGCCTGTACAGCTTCATGGCCTGCATGATCGTGCCGATATCCTGCTTCGCCGCCACCCGCCGCGCCTCGTCCGGACGGCTCATGATCTTCGGCACGATCAGCGCCGCGAGAATCCCGAGAATGGCGATCACCACCATGATTTCGATCAGCGTAAAACCGCGCTGCCGTTTCTTCTGCGTGCCTTGCGCCGTCTGGAGTGCGTCGCGGCGCTTCATCAACATTTGCATGACTTGATCTTCCTTTCCAATTTGATGTCGTTCACGGCGCTCGCGTGTCAGGTAGCCGCACCGTTGAGTTCACTGTCTGTCCGCCGCCAACGCGCGGTTGTTGCGGGCAGGAAAGCATTCTATAGGTCTGGCGTAAGGTGATTCCGCTTCAACGCCCGCCCTCGTTCGCTCCCTTTGATCCCGCGCGGTATCAGCGCACATAAATCGTCGGTCCCGGCGCATTCGGCGGCAGGAAGACTTCGGAGAGCGCGCCTTTTCTGTCGATGATGATCGAGCGCGCCCGCACTTCCTTGATCGTCACGCCCTGGGTAAGCGGACCGCCGAGCGAAATGGCCTTTGCCGGCTCGCCGCCATAACTGACGATAGCCGCCGCGCCGTGCTGCAGCGAAAGAATCCCGAACAGATGCACGTCCTGGTTTTCCTGACGCTTCAACTGGCCGCCGAACAAGGTGGCCGCAAGTTCAGTGGATGGCGCGCGCCCTGCCGCCGCCGCCGGCAATGGCGCACTTTGATGCGATGTCAGCGTGACGATCCACCAGGTCAGCGTCGCGCAAAAAACAGCGAGCGCGACGAGCGTAAGAAGGCGGGTTTGGAGGGCGTTCATAGGGTCGACTTCTTCACTGCACCAGATTATTCAATTCGATGATCGGCAACATCACCGCCAGCACGATCACGAGTACGACGCCGCCCATCGCGAGGATCAGGAGCGGTTCCAGCAGGCTTGTCAGGAACATCGTGCGGCGTTCGAGTTCGCGTGCTTCACCTTCGGACGCGCGGTCGAGCATGGTCGTGACATCGCCGGTTGCTTCGCCGGAACGGATCAGATGGACCAGCACCGGTGGAAACGTCTTCGTGTTGCCGAGCGCGCGCGACAACGACGTGCCTTCACGTACCCGGATGATCGCGTCTTCCACGTTTTCGCTCATTGCGCGGTTGCTCAGCGTTTCGCCGGCGGCCTGCAGTGCACGCAGGATCGGCACGCCGGCCGCCGTCAGGATGGCGAGCGTGCTGGCAAAACGCACGGTGTTATAACCGCGCACCAGCTTGCCGAGCAGCGGCGCAGTCAGGAGCCATCGGTCGAACGCCATGCGTGGTCCGGGCCGGGCAAGCAACTGCTTGATGAACCAGCTAATTGCGATCACGCCGATCAACATGGCCCACCAGTAATTCCGGACGAAACCGGAAAGCGCCATCATCGCGATGGTCAAGAACGGCAGCGACTGCTTCGTGCTTGCGAACACGTTCACCACTTGCGGCACGACGTAGCTCAGCAAGAACGTCACGATCCCGAACGCGATCAACGTGACGATCGCCGGATACGTGAACGCGAGCACGATCTTCTGCTTGAGCGCATTACGCTGTTCGATGTAATCCGCGAGCCGCGACAACACGAGGCCGAGCTTGCCGGTATGTTCGCCGGCGGCCACGAGCGCCCGATAAATCTCCGGGAAGTCGCGCGGATGTTCGGCGAGCGCATTGGCAAACGAATGGCCGCCGAGCACTTCGGCGCGGATCGCGGCCATCAGTTCGCGGATGTAATCGCGCTCCGATTGCTCCGTCAGGACCGACAGCGTCTCGCCGAGCGGCAATCCCGCGATCAGCAAGCTGGCGAGTTGCCGCGTGAGAATGGCCTGCTCGCGCTGCGACAAACGTTTTCCCAGCGAAAGACGCTGCTTGCGCTCACCGCGCGTACGCGACCCCGCCGCTTCCACGACGAGCGGCGTCAACCCTTGCGTGCGCAACTGGCTGCGCGCGGAGCGGGCGCTGTCGGCATCGAGTACGCCTGTTTGCGACTTGCCCGCCTGATCGATAGCTTCAAAACGAAACGCCGGCATGGATGTCTAATCTCCGCCCGTCACGCGCAGCACTTCTTCCAGCGAAGTCGCGCCAGTCGCCAACCATCGGTTCCCGTCTTCACGCAGCGTGCGCATGCCATTTTCGCGACCGGCCGTCAAAATTTCGGCATCCGATGCATTGCGGTGAATCAGCGCACGGATCGCATCGTCCAGCAGCAGCAGTTCGTACACGCCGCGACGTCCTGCATATCCCGAGTTGCCGCATTTATCGCAGCCGACCGCATGCCAGTGCATATGGCCGTTTTCGGTACGCTGTTCCTTGCACACCGGACACAACTGGCGCACGAGCCGCTGCGCCAGAACGCCAAGCAGCGACGACGCCAGCAAATACGGTTCGACGCCCATATCGGTGAGACGTGTCACCGCCGATGCCGCGTCGTTCGTGTGCAGCGTCGCGAGCACGAGGTGACCCGTGAGCGATGCCTGCACCGCAATCTGCGCCGTCTCCAGATCGCGGATTTCGCCGATCATGATGATGTCCGGGTCCTGCCGCAAAATGGACCGCAACGCACGCGCGAAGGTCATGCCGATGCGCTCGTTCACCTGCGTCTGGCCGATCCCGCCCAGGTCGTACTCGATAGGATCTTCCACCGTCATGATGTTTGTGGTCGCCGTCTCGAGCCGCGACATGGCGGCGTAAAGCGTGGTTGTCTTGCCGGAACCGGTCGGTCCCGTTACGAGCACGATGCCGTGCGGACGGCCGATCAGCTTGTCGAAGTGCACCAGCGTATCGCGCGCCATGCCGAGCGTTTCGAGGTTCAGGCGTTGCGCGTCTTTTTCCAGCAGACGCAGCACCGCGCGTTCGCCGTGACCGGTCGGCAAGGTGGATACGCGCACGTCGACTGGACGGCCGCCCACGCGCAACGTGATCCGCCCGTCTTGCGGCAAGCGTTTTTCGGCAATGTCCAGTTGCGCCATGATCTTGATCCGCGAGATCAGCGCGCCATGCAGTGCTTTCTTCGGGCGCACGACGTCGCGCAAGGTGCCATCGACGCGAAAACGCACGACGGACGACGTCTCGAACGGTTCAATATGAATATCCGATGCCTGTTCGCGCGCCGCCTGCGTCAGCAGCGCGTTGATCATGCGGATGATCGGCGCGTCGTCTTCCGACTCGAGCAAATCCTCGATCTCGGGAATGTCCTGCATCAACCGCGACAGATCGACTTCGCCTTCCACTTCGCCAACGACCTGCGCCGCGCTACCGTCGTTGCGCGCGTAGGCCGAGTTGATCGCCGCCGAAAGCTCGTCCACCGGCAAACGCACGATCGACACAGCGCCGAAGTTTCGCGCGACTTCGGCGAGTGCGGCGTCGCTGGTTTTATCGCTGATCCATACCTCGATGCTGTCCGCGTGCTGGTGCGCGACGAGGATCTGCCCCGTGCGCGCGAACGCGTACGGAATCAGCCGGGCCGCAAGCGGCGACGGAACACTCGTGGCGACATTCGATGCGGACAGGTTCAACGTACTCACGGCTTGGCTCCTGCGTCGCCATTGAGCGGCACGCCCGGCGCCGGATTGTTGTTCGGCACAGCGTAGTTGTTCACGTTCGCGGGCTGTTGCGGCTGCGGCGGCTGTTGATACGGCTGTTGTTGCCCCTGGTATTGCGGTTGCCCCTGATATTGCTGCTCGAGCGGCTGCTGCTGGCCTTTTGGCGGCGCCGCTTGCGGCAAGGTCGCGCTGCCGCCTTGCGACGGCGATCGCGTCATGTTGTTCCAGTCGAACAGGTTCTTCGACGGCACGCCGCCCTGACTCGGACCAATCGGTGCCGGCGGCAGGACAGGAACATCGCGATCCTTCTCAATGCGGTTATCGGAGATCGAGTTGTACTGTTGCTGACGCAGGTTGTCGTAACGATCGTTCGAAATCTGCGAGCTCGTAGCCTGGTCGCGCACGATCACCGGACGCAGGAACACCATCAGGTTCGTTTTTGTCCGCGTCTTCTGCTCGCTGCGGAACAACTGCCCGATCCATGGAATGTCGCCAAGCAACGGAATCTTGCTGTTGCTCGTGTTGTACTGATCCTGCATCAAGCCGCCCAGCACGACGATCTCGCCGTCATCGGCAAGAATGGTCGACTGGATGGAACGCGTATTGATGGTCACGCCGCCGGGATTGTTGGTCGTGGTGGTATCGACGCTGGAATCTTCCTGATAAAGCTGGAGCTTCAGGATGCCGTCCTGCGTGATCTGCGGCTTCACGTGCAGCGTCACGCCTACATCGCGTCGATCGAACGTGTTGAACGCGGACACCGACGTGCCCGTGTTCGCCGTCGGCGTGGCGTACGAACCGGTCACGACCGGAACGTTCTGGCCGACCACGATTTTCGCTTCCTCGTTGTCGAGCGTGATGAGGTTAGGCGTGGAAAGAATGTTCGCATCCGCCGATGTCGACAGCGCCTGCAGCAAACCGCCAAGGCCGAAGAAGTTGCCGAACTTGTGCAACAAGCCGATGTTCAAGCCCTGCGAAAGCAGCCCGGTCTGTCCTGCCAGCGCTGATGGATTGCTGCCGGCGGCGTACGCGGCGGCGGTCAGGTCGACAATGTTGCTCGTTCCCGTGCCGAAGCTCGTACCGCCGTATACGCCGTTGTTTCCGCTGTTCGAAAGCAGCGCGCCCTGCCACTGAATCCCGAGGTTTGCGCCCGTCGTGGCGGAAAGCTCCACGATCAGCGCTTCAATATAGACCTGCGGACGGCGTGCATCGAGTTGGTCGATCACTGCGCGCAAGTTGCGATACACCGGGTCCGACGCCGTGATGATCAGCGAGTTCGTGGATGTATCGGCCTGGATCATGCCGTTGCCGGGCTGATCGTTGCTGCTGCTGTCGTTATTGTTGTTGCCAAAACCTTTGTCGCTGCTCTGACCGCCGCCGCCCATCGGGTTGCTGCTCGATGCCGAGCTGCTGCCGCCCAGGCCGCCCGGCAACGGCGGCAAGCCGTTCGTGCCGGTTGACGAGCTGGAACCGCTGTTCTGTCCGAACGATCCGCCAGAGTTGCTCGACGACCCCGATCCCGACGAAGATGACGACGAGCTGTCGCCGCCCTTGCCCATCATTGCGCGCAAGGTTTTCGCAAGCCGCGTGGCGTCCGCGTTGCGCAGCGTCACCACATGCATGTTGCCGGGCTGCGTGGTCGCGGAATCGAGCTTGCGCGCAAGCGTCTTCGCGGCCTCGAGCCGGGCGCTGCTGGAGGCGCGCAGCAACAGCGAGTTCGTGCGTGAGTCGGCGGTGACGGTGACTTTCAGCGTGGCGTCGGTGCTGCCGATCGAACCGGGATCCAGCAGCTTGCTCATCTGCTCGGCGACATCGAGCGCGTTTGCATTCTTCAGCGTGACGACGTCGACCTGACGGCCCGCCGCTGTATCGATACCCGCGATGATGCTGCCGATACGCCGCACGTTGTCGGCGTAATCGGTCACGACCAGCGTGTTGTTCGCCGGATAAGCGGCGATAGTGTTGTTCGGCGAGATCAGCGGCCGCAACACCGGCAACACGTTGTTGGCCGATTCGTTATGCAGTTCGAAGACCTGCGTGATGACCTGGTCGCCCCGCGCGGTCGGCGCGTTGCCAATGTAAGTCGGGACGCCCTGCAGCTTGGCATCGGCTTCCGGCACGACCTTCAGTACTCCGTGATCCTGCACGAGCGCGAAGCCCTGCATCCGCAATGCGGACTGCAGCGTCTTCAAGGCCTGGTCCTCCGGTACCGGATTCTCCGAGACCAGGTTCAACTGCCCTTTGACCCGAGGGTCGACGATGATCGTTTTTCCCGTCGCGGCGCCGATCGCTCTCGCGACCTGATCGATATCCGCATTGACGAAATTAAGTGTCACTTGTGCGTGCGCGAGTTGCGTAGTGACAAGACCAGCCACCAGCAAGGCCGTCGCCGCGCGACGCAATGCAATACGTTTTCTTCTCATGGAGTGTGATGTCTAGACCTGCTGATAACGTTGCGTCCGGCCCACCGCTTTTAGCGTCAATTCGACACTTTTACCGCCACGATGATCCGATGCGAACGTTTCCAGGGCCGGTGCCCGGGCAATGCCATATCCCAAAAACGTGAACCATAGCAGCTTTTGATGTCGGTTTTGTCACAAAAGCACTATCGATTGGCTGACGACACGTAATTCTCAAAAACACCTGAAGGATCAAACAGTTCCATCGGATGAAAGTAAATTTTCCTCAATCTTTCTGTCGCTTTTTTGTCATCCTTACTGCCACAAGGGCTTAAGAATCGTCATATTTTTGCCGCTTCCCTTATTTAGGCGATGAGTTGCAGTCTAAGCCGCCTATAAAGCAAAGATCACATGAAACCTTTGCTTGCAAAAAAATTTGACGTTCTTGGCGTCGTTCGGCTGGCGTATGTCGGATGGCCGAATTTAAAACGCAATAGTCTGCCGGTATGATACGGGCGGAACGGCGTGACGGATGCGCTTCGTGCGGGTGGGTTTTCCCGTGTTTTCAGTACCTTACCTAGTGTTACTCCGCCTTACCCAGCTTTGCCGGGCGCCCGCGACGTTGTCTTGCGAGCCTTGCAAAACAAAAACGGCGTGCAAATGCGTATCGATATTTCGCATGCTGTTGATTGAGTGGAACTGACGATGATGAAACTTGTGTTGCAATTTCTTGCGCTTGGATTTGCCGGCCTGCTTGTGGCCGCGCCTGCGCACGCGGACTGCTTTGACGAAGCCGCCAAGTACCAGAAAGTGAACCCGTTGATCCTGCGGGCGATTGCATGGCAGGAGTCGCACAACAAGCCGGACGCCATGAACAAAAACGCGAACGGTTCGATTGATTACGGTCTGATGCAGATCAACTCCATTCACCTGGGCCAGCTCGCGCAGTACGGCATCTCGACCACGACGCTGATGGAACCATGCAAATCGGTGTATGTAGCGGCGTGGCATTTGCGCCAGAAGATGAACAAGTATGGCAATACGTGGCAGGCAGTTGGCGCTTACCACTCGGAAACGCCAACGTTGCGTGATCAGTATTCAAAAGACATCATCGCCATTCTTGGCAAGTGGAAACTACTGACCGCATCGCGCTAGGTCTTCTGAATTTCCTTTTCAGTTCAATCATATTTCATCGCGTGGCGCGGCATTCCAGCCGCGTTTGATGCACAATTCCACGTTCCAGCTCGCCCTCTGAACAGGCGATTTTCTTGAAAGCGCCCCGCGTCGTTTGCGGCCGCGCGCGCGAATTCGCGCCTTTCTTTCGATGCCACCGCGATGAATCAACCCTTGCCAGTCACCGTGCTTGCCGGCTTGCCAGGCGCAGGCAAGACTACGCTCGTCAGCCACTTGCTCTCCGCTGGCGCCGATCACGGCGGTTCGCGCATCGCGGTGGTATCGGGCGAAACCGGTGGTCTTTCGAATGAGATCGCGCGCGTCGCGGCTGAACATCGATTCGATGCAATCGTGGTCGAAGCATCGGGTCACGACGATCCGCAGAACATCGCTGAAAACCTCGTCTTCGATAACGACATCGCCCGTCTCGACACCGTCGTGACCGTGGTCGACGCGCAAAACTTCCAGCGCGATTTCGCATCGACGGACGTGCTCGGCCACGATGACGAAGGCGATCGCACAGTGGTGGAAACGCTCGTCGCTCAGATCGAATTCTGCGATGTGATCGTGATCAACAAGACGGACCTCATGGGTGCGCCTGCGTTGACCGAGCTGCGCGACACGCTGCACGCGCTCAACCCGCGCGCCATGTTGATCGATGCGCAGTTCGGCGTCGTGCCGTTGAAAGACGTGGTGAATACCGACCGTTTCGACTTCGACGCAACATCGAGCGCGCCCGGCTGGCTCGAAATGTTGAACGCGGAGCCGGACGCCACGCCGCTGGTTCCCGAAAATGAGTCCGGTATCAGCGGCTTTGTGTATCGGGCGCGGCGGCCGTTTCATCCTGAACGGCTCTGGTCGCTATTGCACCGGGAATGGACCGGCGTATTGCGGTCGAAAGGCTTCTTCTGGCTCGCAACGCGCAGCGATATCGGCGGATCGCTTTCGCAAGCCGGCAGCGCGCTGCGGCATGGTCCCGCGGGCATGTGGTGGGCTGCTCAGGATCGCAGCGAATGGCCGACTGGCGACGCCGAACTCGAAGCCGAGATCGCGGCCGACTGGTTTGGCGACGCGGACGACATGAGCATTGGCGACCGGCGTCAGGAACTGGCTATGATCGGCACGGCGCTGGATGAAACGCACTGGCGCAGCGCCTTCGACGCCTGCCTGCTCACTGATTCAGAATGGTCGCAAGGCGCAGAGGCGTGGGCTGCATTCGGCGATCCGTTTCCATCGTGGGAAATGGACGATGACGATCATGAGCACGACCACGACCACGGCGATGACTGCGATTGCGGCGCCCACGGACATGACCACTGACCACCACAAAGCACGAGACGAAAAAAAACCCGCCGGCGACTGATGCCCGTACGGGTTACGTGCGCTGAACTACGGTTCAGCGCGGACAATCGGCTACGACTTACCGCTTGTTCACTGCGTCCTTGAATGCCTTGCCAGCCGTGAACTTGACGGTCTTGGCGGCCGGAATCTTAATGGATTCGCCGGTCTTCGGGTTACGGCCGGTGCGCGCTGCGCGCTTGCCCGAACCGAAGCTTCCGAAGCCAATCAACTGCACGGCGTCGCCCTTCGAGACAGCCTTCTTGACCACTTCGAGCAACGTGTCCAGCGTTTCGCCGGTTTGAGCCTTGCTGGCGCCGGTCTGAGCGGCCACGGCGTCGATCAGTTCCTGTTTATTCATTAAGGTTCCTTTATCAGTTTAGGTTGACACGAACAGCGCGAACGCGCCGATTATACGTGCGCGGGCCTTGCAGTCGAGTACTGGCGCGGGTTCAGCTCCCTGACCCGCTGTTCCGGCAAACCCTCAACCTTCGACAGCCCGGCCACCTCCGTACTCGGCGGTTGTTATCATAACGCAGCGCAAACCCAATCAGGACAAGGGTTTCGAAGATTTACGCATGATCCGGCAGGGGCGCAAACCTTTGCTTTGAATTTGCACCTGCAAGCAATCATTTTGCTCAGCGCCAGCCAGACGTCGTTGGTTTTTGCCAACGGTTATATAAATGTTCATCTGGATTGAACGCAAAGCCTTGCCCCTATTGGCTTCCCGGGGCGCGAACAGACATCCCGGAGCCCGTGAAATGGGTCGATTTGCGAGTGTTCCACGGTTCATCTTATTAGCTGGGTTTCAAACAATTGCATGAACGATACAGCGCGTAACGCGCCCCTTTTCCACGACCGTTCGCGCTGGGCCGGACGTCGGAATTTCACGATATTTGAGACGCTGTTCGATGCCGGCCGGCGGTTTATCGATACGTGGAGCACGTGGCGCGACGATCCGCAGCGCTGCGAGCGGCTGCATTTCGTGGCGCTTGTGGAAATGGAATCGATGAATGCGCTTGGCATTTTCACCGACCACCCGGCCCTGTCCCAGCTTCTGACCGATAACTGGCCTATGCCGGTGGCCGGTATTCATCGGCTGGAATTTGACGATGGGCGCGTCGTGCTGACCCTCGCCGCGGGCGATGCAGAAAGCGTGCTGCCGAAGTTATGGATGCGCGCGGATTCGTTCTATCTGCATAGCGGCGCGTTCGGCGAGAAGCTGCCGTTTATTGCCAAGGCGTTGGCGCGCATTTCCGGCGATCAGGCCACGCTTTATGCCGATTCCAATCCGCAACTGGCACGCGCGTTGAACGACGCGGGCTTCACAATCGATGAAACCTCCCAGCATGTGACCGCGCGCTTCGCGCCGCGCTGGCGCGTGCGGCGGCATGAACCGCCGGTCGCCCTTGCCTCGACTGAGCATGAGGACTCGCGCCACGCGATGGTGATCGGCGCCGGGCTGGGCGGCTGCGCGATCACTGAGCGGCTGGCATCGCGTGGATGGCGGATCACGCTGATCGACCGGCATGAAAGCCCCGCCCGCGATGCGTCCGGCAACCCAGCCGGTGTGTTCCACCCGATCGTCTGGCGCGACGACAGCGTTGCCGCCCGTGTCACGCGCGCTGGATTCCTCTATGCATTGCATCGATGGTCAGTGCTCGAACAACACGGCCATGACCTCAAGCGCAGCCACGCCGGCCTTTTGCAGATCGCCGATTCCGCGGAGGACGCGGGCGCCATCGCGGCTGCGATCACGCGCTTCGGATTGCCGCCCACCTACGTCCGCGCGGTCGATGAACACGACGCCTCACATCTCGCCGGCCAGCCGGTAGCGCGCGCAGGATGGTTTTTCCCTCGCGGCGGCTGGATTTCGCCGGCCGCCGTGTGCGCGGCGCAATGCGCTGTCGCGGGCGACCGGCTTACATCGCGGTTCGATACGGATGTCGGACGGATCGAACACAAAAACGGCTTATGGACGGCCTTCGATACAACCGGCCGGTTTATCGCCGAAGCGCCGGTTGTGATCCTCGCGAACGCCGGTGACGCACAACGTCTGGCGGGCCTCCACGGCCAGTCGACGCGCGGCGTGCGCGGACAGCTCACGCTCCTGGAGCGCAGCCCGCTCGACGGTCTGCGTGTGCCTATCGTCGGCGATGGCTACGCCGTGCCGCTCGATCAGCACACCACGCTCACAGGTGCGACCTACGATATCGACGATACCAACCCGCTTGTCGAGCCCTCGGGTCATATCGAAAATCTGGAACGCGTGGCCAGGATGCTGCCGGCGTTGAACGGGTTCGCACCAGACCCTGTCTCGTTAAATGGCCGCGTTGCATTCCGCTCGGTCACCAGCGATCGCATGCCGATGATCGGTTCTCTCGCCGATGAACCCGCCGCCCGCTCGGACGCCGCCCGTCTTTCGGGTGCGTGGCCGCTCGACCTGCCGCGCAAGCCGGGCCTGTATGGCGCGTTTGCCTTCGGGTCGCGCGGCCTGATCTGGTCCGCGCTCGCCGCCGAACTGATCGCGGCGCAACTGGAAGGCGAACCCTGGCCGGTCGAGCGTGAACTCGCCGATTCCGTCGACCCCGCACGATTCCTTCTACGCGCATTGCGACAAGGCGAATCTACTTAACTCAGCGATGAAAACCTTTTCCACTGCACCCTGTGGATAAGTCGTCGAATTTCACGCGAATGGGCTGTGTACTCGCTGTGGGCGTAAACGGGACAACTTGGCCGGCAGCCAAATTGCGCAAAAGTTGTTCGGAGTTGGCCCTTTGGCGCGCACACCTTCACGGCGCGCTTGTGCGCTCTGCAAGCAGCTGTTAACAATGACGAAAACAGGGTTATCCACAGAAGAGCGCCGTCCTTGTTAACTACTACTACGTATATATAAACAAAACTTGTAAACCTTAAAACAGACGTCATCGGCAGCGCAGAAAGTGGGAAAACACCCGTTTCGACAATCCAGCATCGCGATTTCACGGTAGGAATTTCCTTAAGTGCAAAAGCGGAAATTCATTGTTACCGCTTCAGTTCGACGCTCGCCGGGCATGCGCAGTCGAGGCCAAGAGCTATGGCACAATCGCCGTTCTTTCGTTTAGCCGCTTCGCCGGCACGTCGCTTGGCGGGATCGCGCCAACGCGCGCAGCGGTCACCCACGCTGTGAACTCAGCAGCCGGGCCATTTGACCCACGTGTCGGACCGGCCATACGTAACAACAAACGCAACGACTCGCGGTCCGGGAACTGGTTGCGCATCAGGTAGCGCACGCCGCGACGAAACGTCCCTTTACCGCCCATCCGCACTAGCTGCGAAGGAGAATTCCTCACGATGAAGTCGGCCTTTTCATTCCTACCCGTCTGGCCGCTCACACCCGATGCCATTTTCTGGGCCGGGCTCGCGCTCCTGGCGGCTGGCCTCTGTGGCGAATTGTTATGGCGCGCCTGGCGTTTGCCGCGGATTACCGGATATGCCGTCATCGGTCTGATTGCGGGAAATGCGGGTTTTGGTGTTATCGATGGCAGTTCTGCGGGTCTTTCGCGACCTTTGCTCGATGTAGCGCTCGGCCTGCTCTTGTTCGAACTCGGCAGCCGGCTCGATTTGCGCTGGATTCGCCGTAATCCGTATCTGATCTTGTCGAGCATTGCTGAAAGCACGCTGACATTTGGCTTCGTCCTGATTGCGCTGACGCTGTGCAAAGTACCGATAATGCCGTCCATCGTGGTCGCGGCAATCGCCATGGCGACTTCACCGGCAATGGTGATCCAGCTTCGCACCGAGTTGCGCGCCGAAGGTCAGGTCACGCAGCGCCTCCTGACGCTGACTGCGCTCAACAGCATGTACGCCGTGGTCGTCGAAAAGCTCGCGGCCGGCGTGCTGCACCAGGAGATCTACGGCAATACGCTTGCGACCATCGTGCAGCCGCTTTATTTGCTGCTCGGTTCACTCGTGCTTGCGCTCGGTCTCGCACTTGCGTGCAACCTGTTGTACCGACGGCTGAACACCAACGACGAACATTCTTTCGTCGCGTTGTTCGGCCTCGTGCTGCTGGCGATTGCGATCGCGCACATCTTCAAGCTGTCGACCATTCTTGCGCTGCTGGCGGCCGGCATCATCGTGAAGAATTCGAATGAGCGGCCGCAGCTCTGGCCAACGCACTTCGGCACGGCCGGCTGGCTGCTCACCGTGATCCTGTTTGCTTTGACGCTCACCGCGTTCGAATGGCGCGATATCGCGCTTGGTGGCGTGGCGGCGCTGGCGCTTATCGTGGCGCGGTTCATCGGCAAGCTGGCCGGCGTGCTGATCTTCGCGAAACCCAGCGGGCTGAACTGGAAGCAGGGCGCGGCGCTCGGCGTGGCGCTCACGCCCATGTCGGCGCTCGCCTATCTTCTCGTCGACGATATGTACGTTCTGTATCCCGATTACGACCCGACCCTGCGCGCGATCGTGATGTGTTCGATCGTCATACTGCAGATCGTGACGCCGTTTCTGGTGTACCGAAGCTTGTCGGCGGTCGGCGAGCGGCGCGAGTAAGTGAGTTTGTGAACAAGTCGCTGCAATAAATCGCTGGCGTAGTTGCTTTAACAAGGCTTTGTCAATCAAGAGGCACCATGTCACTCGAACCTTTCATCAATTCGGAGCCGTTCACGTTCGGCGTCGAACTCGAGATCCAGGTTGTCAACACGCACGATTACGACCTGACCAAGGCCGCGTCCGACCTGATGCGTCTCGTCAAGGACGAAAAAATTCCTGGCAGCATCACGCCGGAGATCACGGAAAGCATGATCGAGTTGTCCACGGGCATCTGTACGACGCATGAACAGGCCGTAACCGACCTCCACAAGATCCGCGACACGCTCGTGGCCGCTGCTGACCACCTGAATGTCGGGCTGTGTGGCGGTGGCACGCACGCCTTCCAGCAGTGGAGCGACCGCCAGATCTTCGATACCCCGCGCTTTCAGTACCTTTCCGAGCTCTACGGTTATCTGGCGAAGCAGTTCACCGTGTTCGGTCAGCATGTGCACATTGGCTGCCCGGACCCGGACAGCGCGCTGTTCCTGCTGCACTCCATGTCGCGCTACATTCCGCATTTCATTGCATTGTCGGCTTCGTCGCCGTATGTGCAGGGCGTCGATACCGGCTTTCATTCCGCACGCCTGAACTCCGTGTTTGCGTTTCCGCTGTCGGGCCGCGCGCCGTTCACGCTGACCTGGGACAGCTTCGAGGAATATTTCTCGAAGATGGTCAGCACCGGCGTGGTCAACAGCATGAAGGATTTCTACTGGGATATCCGGCCGAAGCCGGGTTTCGGAACCATCGAAGTGCGTGTGATGGATACGCCTTTGTCGGTGGATCGCGCGGCGGCGATTGCGTGCTATATCCAGACGCTCGCGCGATATCTGCTGCTCGACAAGCCGTTGACGTTGAAAGAAGACGATTACCTCGTCTACACGTTCAACCGGTTCGAGGCGTGCCGCTTTGGCCTGGAAGGCAGTTGCATCGATCCGCAGTCGGGCGAACGGCGCACGATCGCGGAAGACATCCTCGCCACGCTTGATCTCATTGCGCCTCACGCCGATGCCCTTGGTTCAAACGAAGCGCTGCGCCAGGTCGGCGATATCGCGCGCAGCAACATGAACGACGCGACCTGGCTACGCGGTGTTTTCGACCGCGAACGTTCGCTGCACGAAGCTGTTCGTCAGCAATGCCTGCAGTGGCGGGAATGAAGGAGATCCGCAAGGAAGCATCAAAACTCCTGTACGAACCCGCTGACCGGCGGGTTTTTTTTCGTCGATATGATTTGCGGCAAATAATCACATTCAGACAATCTTCAAGCCGATAACCCGTCTCTAAGGTTTACCGTCACGAAGTCGTATACATACGTAATAGTAGTTAACAAGCAACGCCCTTTTTCTGTGGACAACCGTCAAAAACGTCGATTACTCAACAGTTTGGAGTGCGCATAACCATAAGGCGAAAGCTTGCGCGGGCGCGGGGAACACGGGATAACACACGAGACGTTTTTCACGGACGCGGGGTTATCAAGAATCGGCGCACATCGGATAATGCGGTTATCCACTGCCTTATCCACACGCTTTCGTGAATAAGTAAGGTGTACGTTTGTTCCGCCTCGCTTAGAATGTCGTTTGCCGAGGCTGGCTTACCGGGGGGTTGTAGTAAGCCGGTGAAAATAAAGAGAGCGCGCGACTTGGCAAATTAGGCGGCGCAAAGAAACACAAAGCATGATCCGGACGACGAACGAGTAGCATCGCGTGGTTCGTCCGAATTTTGAGACGGTTGTAGATAAGTTAGGATTCGCCGGTTGGACTAGCCGGCGATCGAGCCAGCAGCGGCTTGGGCAAAACGAGCGGGGTCTGACGTTTTGCCGGTGTTCAAAGCTGCTGCCGAACATCAGATAAGCATCAAGAAAGACGAAGCGAACGACTATGAGCGAAGGCGTATACGGAGAGCAGGCTACAGGGCGGGTGACCCACGGCTTGCTGCGGTTGAGCACGGCAATGCGCAGCCAGGCATGGGAATGGGCCGAGGGTGCGGGACTCACGCCGACCCAGGGTGAGATCCTGGTGCTGCTGATGCAGCGGCGCGGGCCGATGCGGCTTGGCGAGATCGCGCGGGAAACCGCGCTGACCGCCGCCACCACCAGCGACGCTGTCAGCACGCTGGAAAGCAAGGGCCTGGTCGAAAAGCGCCGTGCGCTCGATGACGGCCGTGCGCTTGCCGTGCGCCTGACCGCGCGCGGACGGACTGCTGCAAAGAAGGCGCTGGTGTGGCCGGAGTTCCTGACGAAGGCTGTCGGCACGCTGAAAGCCGATGAACAGACGCAGTTGTACCGGAGCTTGCTCAAGACCATTCGACAGCTCGAAGTCGTGCAGCAGATTCCGCCGCACCGCATGTGTTTGAGCTGCACGCATCTTGAAGCGAGCAAGAACCCCAAGAAGACGCCGCATCACTGCAACTTGCTGAACATCGACATGGGCGACACCGACCTGCGTCTCGATTGTTCGGTGTATGAAGAAGGCGATCTTGCCAAGCAGAAGAAGAACTGGAAGATTTTCGCGCAGGTTGCGTAATCATTCCGGACGGACGTCCTTTCTCGGGCGTCCTGCTTGATCAGACCAGTTCGATAAGACGGCTCTCGTTCGCGAGCCGTCTTTTGTCGTTTGTCTCCCGCCTAATCCTCGGCATCGGGCGCGAAGCAATCGAGTCTCGGTTAGACTATTTCGACGCGCTGATCGAAGTGCTCAACGCCCGACCCTGTTTTTTCCGTACGTGCGCCGCGCTGGCCACGCCCCTTCTGTTCCCGCTTGCCGGCTTATCTTGGATGACCGCCGATGAAACGTGAAGTCCTGGCGATACGCCACGTCTATTTCGAAGATCTCGGCAGTCTGGAACTGGTGCTGGGCGATCGCGGGCAGCTCGTGCGATATCTCGATGTCGGCCGCGCCCGTATCGAGGCGCCTGATCCGCTCGATACATCGTTGATGGTCGTGCTGGGCGGTCCCATCGGCGCATACGACGACAGGCTGTTCCCCCATCTGAACCCATTGCTGGCGATGCTGAAGAAGCGCATTGAGGCGGGGTTGCCCACAATCGGCATTTGTCTGGGTGCGCAGTTGATTGCTCGCGCACTGGGCGCGAAGGTCTACCCGGCGGCGCAAAAAGAGCTGGGCTGGAAGCCGCTCACATTGACCGATGCCGGCCGTGCATCCGCGTTGCGTCATTTCGAGGTAAACAGCGAGTCCACGCCGGTTCTTCACTGGCACGGCGACACGTTCGATCTGCCGGAAGGTGCGACGTTGCTGGCATCGACGGATGTCTGCGTGAACCAGGCATTCAGTTGGGGCGATCACGTCCTTGGTTTGCAATGTCATCCGGAGGTGCTTGTGGACCGGTTCGAAAGCTGGCTTGTCGCGTACCCGGGCGAGGTGGCGGAAAGCGGCACTGACGTAATCACCCTTCGCGCCGATACAGTGCGCCACGGTCCCGCGCTTGAAAGTGCGGCACGCAAGATGTTTGGTGAATGGCTCGACAGATTCGAGTCCGCCAGATAAAGCAGGGAGCTCACGAATGAATCCAGTTATCGATGCCGTGCTTGCAGGCAAGGTTGCGCCGCTGGGTGCGCATGGCAAGCGCAGTGCAATCCACAAGATAGCGTTAGCGGTGCGAACCCACGTAGGCGAGACCGGCCTTGAAGGTGATCACCAGTACGAGCGCAAGCATCATGGGGGTCCGGAAAAAGCGCTGCATCACTACAGCCGCGATCATTACGCCGCGTGGCGTGAAGAATGGCCGGAGACATCGGCGGGCTTGATGCGCTTCGATACGCCGGGTGCATTCGGCGAAAACATATCTACCAGCGGTTTGAATGAAGCAGATGTATGCGTGGGCGATGTGTATCGGTTTGGTACGGTGATTGTGCAGGTATCGCAGCCGCGCCAGCCGTGCTGGAAGTTGAACCTGCATTTTTCCCGCGATGACATGTCGAGACGCGTGCAGGACACGCGCCGAACGGGCTGGTACTACCGGGTACTTGAACCGGGCGAAGTATCGGCAGGTGACGTGGTGGAGCGACTGGCCCGACCGCACGCCGACTGGAGTATTGAGCGATTACTGCGTGTGTTCTATGTAGACCGTGATGACAGGGAGGCATTGGAAGAGATGTCGACCCTTGAGGCGTTGACGCCGTCGTGGCGGAGTACGGCGGCGAAGCGTTTGGAGAGTGGCAAAACAGAATCCTGGTCGATGCGCCTGAACACCCCCGCAGGCGCAAAGTAAAGAAGGTTTCCGAGTTGACTGCCACAGGCACT
>NZ_CAXTGZ010000017.1:4918-25495 GCF_964243625.1 uncultured Caballeronia sp. | reverse complement strand
ATGCATCGAAGGCATTCTTGCGACCCGCTATGAAGCGCTCCAATCTCACCATCATCACGGGCGCGCATACCCAGCGCCTCGTGATGGAGGGCAAGCGCTGCGTCGGCGTGGATTATCGCGGCGGCGACACGGACTATCTTGCGAAGGCGCGTTGCGAAGTGATTGTCAGCGCGGGCGCGGTGAACTCGCCGCAATTGCTGGAGCTGTCGGGCATTGGCAATGGCGCGCGGCTGCAGAAACTGGGTATCGATGTGATCCAGGATCTGCGCGGCGTCGGCGAGAATCTGCAGGATCATCTGCAGCTTAGGATGGCTTATAAAGTTAGCGGCGTACGTACCCTGAATACGCTTTCAGCGAAATGGTGGGGCAAGGCGTGGATCGGGTTGCAATACGCGGTCATGCGCAGCGGGCCAATGTCCATGGCGCCGTCCCAGCTCGGTGCGTTCGCCAAATCCAGTCCCGACGATGCAACCATCACCCGGCCCGACGTGGAGTATCACGTGCAGCCTTTGTCGCTGGACCGGTTTGGCGAGCCATTGCATGCGTTCAACGCGTTCACGGCTTCGGTGTGTCCACTGCGCCCTACGTCGCGGGGAAGCGTTCACATTGCTTCGCCGGATGCGAAGGTCGCGCCGTTGATCGCGCCCAATTATTTATCGACGGATCGTGATCGCGAGGTTGCAGTCAACGCCTTGAAGCTGACGCGGCGCATCGCGGCCGCGCCCGCGCTCGCCAGGTACTCGCCCGAAGAGATCCTCCCCGGCGCGGCGTTCCAGACCGATGCCGAGCTGGCCGTGGCCGCGGGAAAGATCGGCACGACGATTTTCCATCCGGTCGGGACGTGCCGCATGGGAACCGATAACGATCCGGCCGCCGTCGTCGACAGCCGCCTGCGTGTCATTGGCGTCGAAGGCCTGCGCGTAGTCGATGCTTCCGTCATGCCGACCATTACATCGGGCAATACCAACTCGCCAACGCTGATGATCGCTGAAAGGGCCAGCGAGATGATTCGCGCGGACCGCAGGTTCCTGGGCTCGCAGGTTCGCACGCTGGTATCGGGTGCCTGAATATGACCCGGATATGTTCAGTAACGCGCATTGTTTGAACGATTAAGCGGCCCGGCTGAAAAACAAAGCGCCTGACTAAGTGCAAATCCCGATGATTGCGCTGCATCATTGGCGCGACAATACATCAGACGTCCCTAATGTGCCGCACGTCTGCACGAGCTTTGTGCGGCACGCAAAAAACGCAGCAGGCACGAGTTAGCACAACGCCAGCACCGCAACACAAGTCCCGGGCACAAGCACCGTACGAACGAAAGCGAGCACCGATGGCATGCGCCAAAAGCGCGCCCTGTTGAGGCTGAAAACAAAGGCCGGGCTTTAAGGCTCAAACCAAGCATGGAAGGGGACATGATTCTCGGCGACACGATTCTGGAAACCCGCGGCCTGACAAAAGAATTCAAGGGCTTCACCGCCGTGAACGATGTGAACCTGCGTGTGCGCCGGGGTTCGATCCATGCATTGATCGGTCCCAACGGCGCCGGCAAGACCACTTGCTTCAACCTGCTTACCAAGTTCCTCGAACCGACTGCGGGACAGATTGTTTTCAACGGAGCCGATATCACGCGCGAACGTCCGGCGCAGATTGCGCGTCGCGGCGTGATCCGGTCATTTCAGATTTCTGCTGTATTCCCGCATCTGACGGTCATGCAGAACGTGCGTATTGGCTTGCAGCGATCGCTCGGCACATCGTTCAAGTTCTGGAAAAGCGAGCGCGTGCTCAACGAACTCAACGACCGTGCCATGGATCTGCTCACGCAAGTCGGCCTGACCGATTTCGCCGATACCACCACGGTCGAACTTTCATACGGCCGCAAGCGCGCGCTCGAAATCGCCACCACATTGTCGATGGAACCCGAACTCATGCTGCTCGATGAACCCACGCAAGGCATGGGACATGAAGACGTGGACCGCGTGACAGCGCTGATCAAGAAAGTGTCGGTGGGACGCACCATTCTCATGGTCGAGCACAACATGAACGTGATCGCCGGGATCTCGGACACCATCACCGTCCTGCAACGCGGGGAAGTACTGGCCGAGGGCAGCTACGCGGAGGTATCGAAGAACGCGCTCGTGATGGAAGCCTATATGGGCAGCGCCGACGCCGCCCTTGCCGGAGCGCACGCATGAGCACGATCGTGGAAGAACGCCGCGCACAACAATCGCGCGATGCATCGGCGGGTGAGCCTGCGCTCGAACTTGTCGGCGCGCAAGCGTGGTACGGCGAGTCGCATATCCTGCACGGCGTGGATCTGAAGGTGAGCCGCGGCGAAGTGGTCACGCTGCTCGGGCGCAACGGCGCGGGCCGCACGACCACGATGCGCGCGATCATGGGCCTGACCGGACGGCGCACGGGCTCGATCCGTATCGGCGGACACGAGACGGTCGGCATGTCGACACACAAGATCGCGCATTACGGCGTGGGTTATTGTCCGGAAGAACGCGGCATCTTCTCGAGCTTGTCGTGCGAGGAAAACCTGATGCTTCCGCCGGTAGTCGGGAATCCGAAGGAAGCCATGTCCATCGATGAAATCTATTCGATGTTTCCCAATCTCAAGGAGCGTCGCCATAGCCAGGGGACGCGGCTTTCCGGCGGCGAACAGCAGATGCTGGCCGTTGCGCGCATCTTGCGCACGGGCGCAAACCTGTTGCTGCTCGACGAGATCTCGGAAGGGCTCGCCCCTGTGATCGTGCAGACGCTTGCACGGATGATCCTGATGCTCAAGGCGCGGGGTTACACCATCGTCATGGTCGAACAGAATTTTCGCTTCGCGGCGCCGCTCGCCGATCGCTTCTACGTCATGGAGCACGGGAAGATTGTCGAGCACTTCAATGCCGGGGAACTCGAAACGAAAATGCCGGTGCTGCACGAACTGCTCGGGGTATGACCCGGTTCGGCACGCGGCCAGCAGCAAGAACAACAACTCAACGGAGACTGTAATGAAGAAGAAGACCCTCGCGCGCCTCTCGGGTATCTGCATGGCCGTTGCCGCGGCCACGGCATCGCTGATGGCGGGCAACGTTCAGGCGGCGCCTGGCGATACGGTGAAGATCGGCTACATCACGGACCTTTCGGGTCTTTATGCGGACATCGACGGGCAAGGCGGACTCGAATCGATCCGCATGGCAATCGCCGATTTCGGCGGCAAGGTGAATGGCAAGCCCATCGAACTCGTCTACGCGGATCACCAGAACAAGGCTGACATTGCGGCGTCGCGCGCACGTGAATGGATCGATCGCGATGGTGTGAACGTGATCATCGGCGGAACGAATTCGGCGACGGCCTTGTCGACGAACCAGGTCGCCGGCGAGAAGAAGATCCCGTACATCAACATTGGTGCGGGCGCGGATAACCTCACCAACGAACAATGCACGCCGTACACGGTTCATTACGCGTACGACACCATGGCGCTCGCCAAGGGCACGGGCTCGGCCGTGACGAAGCAGGGCGGCAAGACGTGGTACTTCCTCACGGCGGACTACGCGTTCGGCAAGGCGCTGGAAAAGAACACCTCGGACGTGGTGAAAGCGAACGGCGGCCAAGTGCTGGGCGCGGTGCGTCATCCGCTGTCGGCGTCGGATTTTTCGTCGTTCTTGTTGCAGGCGCAAGCGTCGAAGGCGCAGGTGCTCGGTCTTGCCAACGCCGGTGGCGACACCATCAACTCGATCAAGGCCGCGAAGGAATTTGGCATCACCAAGCAGATGAAGATTGCCGCGCTGCTGATCTTCCTGACCGATATCCACAGCCTGGGCCTCGAAACCACGCAAGGGCTGGTGGCGACGGATAGCTGGTACTGGAACAAGGACGCAACGACGCGCGCCTGGGCGCAACGCTACTTCGCGAAGATGAAGAAGATGCCGACGAGTCTTCATGCTGCGGATTACTCGGCCGTCACGACCTACCTGAAGGCAGTGCAGGCGGCCGGTACGACCGACAGCGACAAGGTCATGGACCAGTTGCACAAGGCGAAGATCAACGACTTCTACACCCAGAACGGCTACATCCGTGCCGACGGCAGCATGATTCACGACATGTACCTGATGGAAGTGAAGAAGCCGTCTGAGTCGAAGGAACCGTGGGATTACTACAAGATCACCGCGACCATTCCGGGTGACCAGGCGTTCGCGACCAAAGCTGAATCGCGCTGCGCTTTGTGGAAATAAGCGGCCGGCAGTGACCGCTTTGCGGATTTGCATCGAAAGCGAATCCGCATGATCGATCGACGCATGTTGTCTTACGGGACCGCATGCGTCGAAACACCTTTGACGGCAGATTCAATGGAAATTTTCGGCATTCCGCTCGCAGCGATGATGAGCCAGTTGCTGCTCGGACTGGTGAACGGTTCTTTCTACGCCATCCTGAGCCTTGGCCTCGCGGTGATCTTCGGCCTGCTCAACGTGATCAACTTTGCGCACGGCGCGTTGTTCATGCTGGGCGCAATGCTCACGTGGATGGGCTTCTCCTATTTCAACGTGCCCTACTGGGCGATGCTCGTGCTCGCGCCCCTGATTGTCGGCGTATTCGGCATTGTGATTGAACGCACGATGCTGCGCTGGCTTTACAAGCTCGACCATCTTTATGGCCTGCTGCTTACGTTTGGCCTGACGCTCGTGATTGAAGGCGTATTTCGTTCGGTGTACGGATCATCAGGGCAGCCCTACGACGTGCCTTCGATGCTCGCCGGCGCGACGAATCTCGGCTTCATGTATTTGCCGAACTATCGCGCGTGGGTCGTGGTTGCATCGCTCGTAGTGTGTTTTGCGACCTGGTTCGTCATTGAGAAAACGCGGCTTGGCGCGTATCTTCGTGCAGGCACCGAGAATCCGAAGATGGTCGAGGCATTCGGCATCAACGTGCCTTTGATGGTCACACTCACCTACGGTTTCGGCGTCGCGCTCGCGGCCTTTGCCGGCGTGCTTGCCGCGCCCGTGATCCAGGTCTCGCCGCTGATGGGCCAGTCGATGATCATCACCGTTTTCGCGGTGGTGGTGATCGGCGGCATGGGTTCCATCATGGGCTCGATACTCACCGGCCTTGGCCTCGGCGTGATTGAAGGCCTGACCCGCGTGTTTTATCCGGAAGCGTCCGCGACAGTCGTCTTCGTCATCATGGCGCTGGTGCTGCTCGTGCGCCCGGCGGGACTTTTCGGCAAGGAAAAATGATGTTGAGAAAAGTACTCTACGGCGTATTGCTGGCCGGCCTGATCGCGGCGCCGTTCCTGGGGATCTATCCTGTCTTCATGATGAAGGTGTTGTGCTTCGCGTTATTTGCGGCGGCGTTCAATTTGTTGATCGGCTATACGGGGTTGCTGTCGTTTGGCCATGCAATGTTCCTCGCAAGCGCGGGTTATACGGCGGGTTACGCCATCCAGACGCTGGGCTTTACGCCGGAACTCGGCGTGATTGCGGGGACGGCGGTCGCCACGTTGCTTGGGCTGATCGTCGGCTTGTTTGCGATCCGCCGCCAGGGCATCTACTTCGCGATGGTCACGCTCGCCCTCGCGCAGATGGTTTACTTCGTGTTCCTGCAGGCGCCGTTTACGCACGGCGAGGACGGCCTGCAAGGCGTGCCGCGCGGCAAGCTCTTCGGCGCGATCAGTCTCAGTTCCGACCTGACGCTCTACTATGTCGTGCTGCTGGTGATGGTGCTGGCGTTCGGGTTTATCGTGCGGATCGTGCATTCGCCGTTTGGCCAGGTGCTGATTGCGATCAAGGAGAATGAACCACGCGCAATCTCGCTTGGGTACGATACATCGCGCTTCAAACTGCTGGCGTTCGTGTTGTCGGCGGGGCTTGCCGGATTGGCCGGCGCACTGCAAACGCTGGTACTCGGGTTCGAAACCCTGGGCGATGCCTACTGGACCATGTCGGGTCTCGTTGTACTGATGACGCTCGTCGGCGGCATGAGCACGATGTTCGGACCTTTGCTTGGCGCGTTCATTATCGTGGCGCTGGAAAATCGTCTTGGCGATATCGGCACCGGTTTGACACGGCTTACCGGCATCGACTGGTTCAATTCACTTGGCGAGTCAGTGACGATCGTAACGGGGCTTATCTTTATAGCGTGTGTGCTGCTTTTCAGGCGCGGAATCGTCGGCGAGATAATCGCCAAGGTTCGTCCGCTGCGCGGTTAAAGCGTGGACATTGCTTGGGGATCCGAACTAACCCTTAGTTCTATCGCGCTGTTTCTGCCATTAATCCGGGCGCAGATGGACACACGCCCAGTTAAGGTGCTTTTATGCACCACTAGGGTAAATGCTAGGTTGTCGGTATTCGTTGCGCAATCTAATATCCGTTTCAGTTCTGTTGCACCCGAATTTTGAGGTGGAGAACGAGGAGACAACGAGGCATCAAGTGCCCGACCGAAAGCGCTGTTGGATGATTCCAACAGCGCTTTTTATTTGTGCTTCGCGTTTATGCCACTTGAATCCGACTTCAGGCCCATTCGCGGCATTCCCTATTATTTATCGATTTCATTCGGGTTTTCCCGCGCATTTTCTGTTGCGTTGGAGGGCATACGTTTGCAGGCCCCGAAACCTTCAAATCCCTTGCCCCATACGGCCTCAGTCCGCTACACTCGCATTCACCGACCGCGTGGTCGGGATATAAAAACCGTAAAATCGCGGGCAGTGAACAAACACATTACGGGGTATATCGATGAAGTTGGTTTTACGCTGGATCACAACGGCATTATTCGCCGCGAGCGCATCCGCAGCTATTAGCACGCAGGCTTTCGCAGACGTAAAAATCGGGGTCACGCTGTCCGCAACTGGTCCGGCTGCATCGCTGGGCATTCCGGAAAAGAACACCATCGCATTACTGCCGAAAGAGATCGCCGGGCAGAAGATGCAGTACATCGTGCTGGATGATGCGACGGATTCCACGCAAGCCGTCAAGAACGCACGCAAGCTGACAAGCGAAGATCACGTCGATGCATTGATCGGTTCTACCGTAGTTCCCAATTCGCTGGCCATGATCGACGTTGCGTCGGAGACCAGCACGCCCATGATTTCCATGGCGGCTGCCGCGACTATCGTGGAACCCATGGATGCAAAGCGCGCATGGGTATTCAAGACGCCGCAGAACGACATCCTGATGGCGACTGCCATTGCCACGCATATGTCTAATCATGGCGTGAAGTCGGTGGCGTTCATCGGTTTCAGCGACGCGTATGGCGAAAGCTGGTTCAAGGAGTTCACGAAGGCCGCCGATCTCGCGAAGATCAAGGTGGTTGCGAACGAACGCTTTGCTCGTAACGATGCATCGGTGACAGGGCAGGTCCTGAAGGCGATGTCGCAGAACCCGGATGCGGTGTTGATCGCGGGCGCGGGTACGCCGGCCGCATTGCCGCAAAAGACGCTGAAGGAGCGCGGCTACAAGGGCAAGATTTATCAGACGCACGGCGTGGCGAACAATGACTTCCTGCGCGTGTGCGGCAAGGATTGCGAGGGTACGTTCCTGCCGGCGGGGCCGTTGCTGGTCGCAGCGCAATTGCCTGATTCGAACCCCGTGAAGAAGTCCGCGCTGACGTACAAGCAGGCCTATGAAGGCGCTTACGGTGCGGGTTCGGTATCGACTTTTGGCGGACATGCATGGGACGCCGGCTTGTTGTTGCAGCGGGCTATTCCTATCGCGTTGAAAGCGGGGCAGCCCGGGTCGCAAGCCTTTCGCGAAGCGTTGCGCGCAGCAATCGAGAGCACGAAGGATCTGGCCGGATCGCACGGTATCTTCAACATGAGCGCAGCCGATCACTCGGGACTCGATCAACGCGCACGCGTGATGGTCGAGATCGTCGGTGGTCAGTGGAAGCTCGTCAAAGACTGACGGCAGCCGACACGACCATAAGAACCGATCAAAGGCGCGTTGCTTCGAACGCGCCTTTTTTTGTGGATTGAGCGGCGATAAGTAAACGATCGCTCAACGAATACTTATAACAACTCGCCTGAACGCACGCGGCGTGCGCGAGGGCATAGCGTCTGGAGACGATGCAATGAAAATGATCAAAGGGCAGCTCACGAGCGCGGCGCTCGGTGTTGCGTTGGTGTTAGCTGCGAGCGCGGCGGTCGCGCAGGTGAAGATCGGCGTGACGTTATCGGCCACGGGTCCGGCGGCATCGCTTGGGATTCCCGAGAAAAATACCGTTGCGTTGTGGCCGAAGGAAATCGGCGGCAAGACGGTGGAGTACATCGTGCTCGATGACGGATCGGACACCAGCCGCGCCGTGCAGAACACGCGCAAGCTGATCGATGAAGATCATGTCGATGCCATCGTCGGTTCCACGGTCACGCCGAACTCGCTCGCCATGCTCGATCCCGCGAGCCAGAGCAAGACGCCGATGATCTCCATGGCGGCATCGGCGGCGATCATCTCGCCGATGGACGCAAAGCGCACATGGGCATTCAAGACGCCGCAAAACGACAGCCTCATGGCCGATGCCATCGCCGACTACATGGAAAAGCACGGCGTGAAGACGGTCGGTTTTATCGGCTTCGCGGATGCGTATGGCGAAGGCTGGTATAGCGTGTTCAACACGGCGGCCGCCGCGCATAAATTGAAAATCGTCGCGAACGAGCGCTTCGCCCGTGCTGATACATCGGTCACCGGCCAGGTGCTCAAGACGCTCAGCGCGAATCCCGATGCGATCCTGATTGCGGGCGCGGGAACGCCGGCGGCATTGCCTGCGAAGGCGCTGAAGGAGCGCGGCTACAAGGGCAAGGTTTATCAGACGCATGGCGTGGCGAACAACGATTTCCTGCGCGTGTGCGGCAAGGATTGCGACGGCGAATTGCTGCCCGCCGGCCCCATCCTCGTGGCGGATCAATTGCCTGACAGCAACCCGGTCAAGAAGTCCGCGCTGGCGTACAAGGCGGCTTACGAGAAAGCCTATGGCGTGGGTTCGGTATCGACGTTCGGTGGTCATTCATGGGACGCTGGCCAGATGCTGCAACGGGCCATTGGCGAAGCGCTCAAGACCGCTCAGCCTGGCACAGAGGCGTTCCGCGTGGCCTTGCGCAACGCGCTCGAGAACCTCAAGGACTTGCCGCTCGCACACGGCGTGATGAACACCACGCCCGCCGATCACAACGGCCTCGACAATCGTGCACGCGTGATGGTGCAGATCGTCGATGGCAAGTGGAAAGTGCAGAACGACTGACGTCATCGTGAGCTTGCACACCGGCAATTTGGTGCGTTAGCGTTCCGGAGTTTTTATGCTTCTATGGGCCGGCCGGCGGCCCGATTTAAGAATGTTCTCAAAGAGGAAGTATGGACTTATCGATTGCGGCGATCCTCGCGCAAGACGGCATCACCACCGGCGCGATCTACGCATTGCTCGCGCTCGCGCTGGTCCTGGTGTTTTCGGTGACGCGTGTCATCTTCATCCCGCAGGGCGAGTTCGTGGCATACGGCGCGTTGACGCTCGCGGCGCTGCAAACGCAGAAGTTGCCGGCCACCTGCTGGCTGCTTATTGCGATGGGCGTGGGGTGCTTTGTCACGGAGCTTGCAGGCATTGCGCGGCATCCCTCGCGGCACAGGCAGATCGCGCGCACGCTGGCGATTCTCGCGGGCAAGTACCTGCTATTTCCCATTGCTGTTTATGCGCTCACGCGAAGCGTCGCCGCTCAGCCGTTGCCGATGATCGCGCAAATCGCATTGACGTTGCTGATCGTGATTCCGATGGGACCGTTTGTGTATCGGCTGGCCTATGAGCCGATCGCGGAAGCCAGCACGTTGTTACTGTTGATCGTGGCGGTCGCGGTGCATTTTGCGATGGTCGGCCTGGGTCTTGTCATGTTCGGCGCGGAAGGCTCTCGCACAACGGCTTTCTCCGATGCCACCTTCAACCTCGGCAGCGTTTCCATCTCCGGGCAGAGCATCTGGGTGGTGGGCACGGCGGTCGTGTTGATCGCCGCGCTGTATTTTTACTTCGATAAAACCATCTCCGGCAAAGCCTTGCGCGCAACCTCCGTGAACCGGCTTGGCGCCCGCCTGGTGGGCATCGGTACGACGCAGGCTGGAAGGCTTGCCTTCACGCTCGCGGCCGGCCTGGGGGCGCTCTGCGGCATCCTCGTGGCGCCGATCACGACCATCTATTACGACTCGGGGTTTCTTATCGGCTTGAAGGGATTCGTGGGCGCGATCGTGGGCGGACTGGTGAGTTATCCGCTCGCCGCGGCCGGGTCGCTGCTGGTCGGGTTGCTGGAATCGTATTCGTCGTTCTGGGCAAGTGCTTATAAAGAGGTGATCGTGTTCACGCTGATCATTCCGGTGCTGTTGTGGCGGAGTCTCGCAAGCCCGCATTCGGATGAAGAAGAGGAGTGACACGATGAAATTCCTGATGCAGAAGAAAGTGTTCGTCGTGTTCCTTGTGCTTGTTTTTGCGTTGCCCGTCCTGCCGCAACCCATCCGCATGCCCGAGTACTGGATCACATTGTTGAACTACATCGGCTTGTATTCGATTGTCGCCATCGGGCTCGTGTTGCTGACCGGAATTGGCGGGATGACGAGCTTCGGGCAGGCGGCGTTTGTCGGCGTGGGCGCGTACTCGACGGCTTATCTCACCACGCAGTTCGGCGTTTCGCCGTGGCTTGCGTTGATCGTCGGCGTGGTGCTGACGGCGTTGATCGCGTTGCTGCTCGGCATGGTGACCATGCGGCTGTCCGGGCACTTCCTGCCGCTTGGAACCATCGCGTGGGGCTTGTCGCTGTTTTTCCTGTTCGGGAACCTGGAGTTCCTCGGCAAGTACGACGGCATCAACGGTATTCCAATACTTAACCTTTTCGGCTGGCATCTCGAATCCGGCCGATCGATCTACTACCTGATCTGGGTCGTGGTGTTGCTGGCGGTCATATCGGTCCAGAACCTGCTCAACAGCCGTCCTGGACGCGCGATTCGCGCATTGCGCGGCGGTGGCACGATGGCCGAAGCCATGGGCGTGAACACCGCGTGGATGCGCGTGGTGATCTTCGTCTACGCGGCCGTGCTCGCAGCCATTTCGGGCTTTCTGTACGCGCATTTGCAGCGTGCGGTGAACCCGACGCCGTTCGGCTTGAACCACGGTATCGAATTCCTTTTCATGGCGGTGGTAGGCGGTGTATCGCATGTCTGGGGTGCGGTTCTGGGCGCGACTATCCTCACCGTCCTGCAAGATTATTTGCAGACGCTGTTGCCCAAGCTGCTCGGATCGAATGGAAACTTCGAGATCATCGTTTTCGGTGTGTTGATGGTCTTGCTGCTTCAATACGCGCGCCAGGGTGTCTGGCCGTTTGTGGCTCGGCTGTTTCCCAGCGGCCCGCGTGCGCGCGTTCCCGATCATGCCGATGCGTTGCCGCAACGCGCGAGGCCGGTCGCGGGTGAACCGCTGCTGGTGGTCGATAAAGCACGCAAGCAGTTCGGCGGTCTCGTTGCAGTCAACGATGTCAGTTTTCAGGTGAAGGCGGGCGAAATCATCGGCCTGATCGGTCCGAACGGCGCAGGGAAATCGACGACGTTCAACCTTGTGACCGGTGTATTGCAGGCTACGAGCGGATCGATCACGTTCCAGGGCGAGCGCATCGATACGCTGAGCTCGCGTGAAATCGTCAAACGGGGAATCGGACGGACGTTCCAACATGTGAGATTACTATCGGGCATGACGGTGCTGGAGAACGTCGCTATCGGCGCGCATTTGCGCGGCAAGACGGGCGTCTGGCGCAGCGTTGTTCGGCTGAACGCGGCGGAAGAAGCGCGGCTGATGGCCGAAGCGGCAAAGCAAATCAAACGCGTTGGGCTGGAGAAGCATCTCTACGATGAAGCCGGCAGTCTTGCACTCGGACAGCAACGAATCCTCGAAATCGCTCGCGCTCTGTGCTGCGATCCGAATTTGCTATTGCTCGACGAGCCGGCTGCAGGTTTGCGTTATCAGGAGAAGCAGCAACTCGCTGAACTGTTGCGACGCCTGAAGGGCGAGGGCATGAGCGTACTTCTTGTCGAACACGATATGGATTTCGTCATGAATCTGACGGATCGGCTTGTAGTGATGGAGTTTGGTACCAGGATCGCGGAAGGTCTGCCGCAGGACGTGCAGAAAGATCCAGCGGTATTGGAAGCTTATTTGGGCGGGGTGGATTAATGGCCGATGCAATTCTCCAGGTTGACGGTTTATCCGTCCGTTACGGCAAGGTCGAAGCGTTGCATGATGGGAAGCTGACTGTGGGTGCCGGTCAGATTGTTTCGGTGATCGGACCCAACGGAGCAGGCAAGTCGACATTGCTCAACGCAATCATGGGTGCGTTGCCGTCCACTGGATATGCTAACGGTACGATCCGATACCGCAACGAAGAGGTTTCCACGCTTCCTATCGAAAAGCGTGTTTCACGTGGAATGTGTCTGGTGCCGGAAAAGCGCGAGCTGTTTGCGAGCATGACCGTGGAAGACAACTTGGTGCTGGGGGCGTATCGGAGGAAGCGGGCGGGCGAACGCAATTATCTGGATCAGCTCGAGCATGTGTTCGACCTGTTTCCACGGTTGAAGGAACGGCGCAGGCAGGCGGCAGGTACGTTGTCCGGCGGTGAACGACAAATGCTTGCGGTCGGGCGTGCGCTGATGGGCAAGCCCGACTTGCTCATGCTCGATGAACCCAGTCTCGGCTTGGCGCCATTGATCGTGAAGGAGATCTTCCACATCATCAGTGCGCTTCGTCAGACCGGCGTCGCGACATTGCTCATCGAGCAGAATGCGCGCGCTGCGCTTCAAATTTCCGACTATGGGTATGTGCTCGAAACCGGCGAGTTCGCCATGGAAGGTGCAGCGACCGCATTAGCTCATGATCCGAAAGTTATTGAGACCTATCTGGGTCTTGCCAAAAAAGTTGCGTAGCGATCCTGTCACCTCCAATTAAAGATGGCGTGTTTCACGTGAAACACGCCATTTTTTTGCTTTCACGGCTTGGGGCCGAATCGCGGTAAAAGCTAACCGGTATAATTCTTCGATATCTCTTTCGAAGGTCCGCCACCTCGCGCGGGAACCCATGCTTTATCCAACTGAATTCGATGTGATCGTCGTTGGCGGCGGTCACGCTGGAACCGAAGCGGCGTTGGCCTCGGCCCGTATGGGCGCGAGCACGCTCTTGCTCACTCATAACATCGAAACGCTGGGCCAGATGAGCTGCAATCCGTCGATCGGCGGGATTGGGAAAGGACATCTGGTCAAGGAAATCGATGCGCTAGGTGGCGCGATGGCCGCAGCGACTGACGAGGCGGGCATTCAGTTCCGAATATTGAACTCTTCGAAAGGCCCGGCAGTGCGCGCAACGCGCGCGCAGGCAGATCGTGTTCTGTACAAGCAGGCAATCCGGCATCGGCTCGAGAACCAGCCTAATTTGTGGCTGTTTCAGCAAGCAGTGGAAGATTTGATGGTCGAAGGCGACCGTGTTGTCGGCGCCGTGACGCAGGTTGGCGTGCAATTCCGGGCCAAGGCCGTGGTGCTGACGGCCGGCACTTTCCTCGATGGAAAGATTCACGTGGGCTTGAACAATTACACGGGTGGACGGGCGGGCGATCCGGCTGCAGTAACGCTGTCAGCGCGCTTGAAGGAGTTAAAGCTCCCGCAAGGTCGGCTGAAAACGGGTACGCCGCCGCGCATTGATGGTCGCACGATCGATTACTCGAAGCTCGAAGAACAGCCGGGCGATCTCGATCCGATCCCAGTCTTCTCATTTCTCGGTCGCGTTGAACAGCATCCGCGCCAAGTGCCTTGCTGGGTAACGCATACGAACGAACGTACCCACGACATCATCCGTTCTGGTCTTGACCGTTCACCAATGTACACGGGGGTTATCGAAGGCGTCGGGCCGCGGTATTGTCCATCGATCGAAGACAAGATTCATCGGTTTGCGTCGAAAGATTCGCACCAGATCTTCCTCGAGCCCGAAGGTTTAACGACAAACGAGTTTTACCCGAATGGCATCTCGACCAGTTTGCCGTTCGATATCCAACTCGCACTCGTCCGTTCGATGAAAGGCCTTGAACACGCCCACATCCTGCGTCCGGGTTACGCCATTGAATATGATTACTTCGATCCGCGTGGCCTGAAGGCATCGCTGGAGACCAAGGTGATAGGCGGATTGTTCTTCGCAGGACAGATCAACGGTACGACGGGCTACGAAGAAGCGGGCGCGCAGGGCTTGTTGGCGGGGATAAATGCGGCCTTGCAAGTGAGCGGGCGTGAGGCATGGTGCCCGCGCCGGGACGAGGCGTATCTGGGGGTTTTGGTCGACGATCTGGTAACGCAGGGCGTGTCTGAGCCGTATCGGATGTTCACTAGCCGCGCTGAGTATCGCTTGTCGCTGCGGGAAGACAACGCCGACATGCGTCTGACGGAGATTGGCCGAACGCTTGGCGTGGTCGATGACTTCCGTTGGAACGTGTTCAATGCAAAGCGCGACGCTGTTTCACGTGAAACACAACGACTCAAAACTACGTGGGTCACCCCGAAAACCTTGCCCGTCGATGAAGCCACAGCTTTGCTCGGTAAAGCGATCGATCACGAATACAGTCTTGCCGAGTTGCTGCGTCGCCCGGGTGTGACGTACGCCGACGTATGCTCGTTGCGTGGAAGTACGTCCGGGCCCGACGCGCCGCTGGCGGAAGATCCGGTATTGCTCAGTCAAATCGAGGAGCAAATCGAGATTGCCGTGAAGTATCAAGGCTATATCGATCGTCAAGCTGGTGAGATCGAACGCAATGGGTCGCATGAAAACACGCGTCTCCCGGAAGGGTTTGACTACGCAGAAGTACGCGGACTCTCATTCGAGGCGCGCCAAAAGCTGATCCAGCATCGTCCAGAAACGATCGGGCAGGCATCGCGCATCTCGGGCATCACCCCCGCGACGATTTCCCTGCTCATGGTTCATCTGAAGCGCACTTTTGGTCGCCACAATGATTCCACGGGAAACAATCGGGCAGGGCGTGGCGACGCTCGCTCCGTCTCGTGATGAAGCGCGAAGCCGGTGAAGCCGGACTGAGCACGCTGTTGAACGAAGGCATCGAGCAGCTCGCAATCGATGTCACGGAAGTGCAGCGCCAGAAACTGCTGGACTATGTGACGCTGCTCGGTAAATGGAACGCGGTGTACAACCTCACGGCGATCCGCGACCCGCGTCAGATGTTGATCCAGCACATTCTTGATTCGCTCGCGATTGTTCCGCACATGGCGGAGTCTGGTATTGCCCGGACAGCGCTGGATGTCGGCTCGGGCGGCGGTTTGCCCGGCATCGTGATGGCGATCGTACTGCCCCATTGGCAAGTCACACTAAACGACATCGTGCACAAGAAAACGGCATTCCAGTCCCAGGCGAAGCTGCAGCTCGGGCTGACCAATTTGTCCGTGGTGACCGGCCGGGTAGAAAGCCTGCGCGCGGGTTTGGAAGTCCCGGGTCTTTTTGACGTAATCGTGTCCCGCGCGTTCGCAGAGCTCTCCGACTTCGTTACACTTGCGCGTCATCTGGTTGCCGACAACGGTCGCATCTGGGCGATGAAAGGCATTCGTCACGATGGTGAAATCGAGCGTCTTCCTGCCTATGCCAAAGTCAACCGTATTGAACGCCTGCGCGTGCCCATGCTCGACGCCGAGCGCCACCTGATCGAAATTGAAATCGGAGCGGCCCAACATTGAACACTGCTGTCGACATCTCAAGCGAGCCTGAAGTCCAGGTAGCAATGAAGGGACAAATCACGATGGCGAAGATATTCTGCGTCGCGAACCAGAAGGGCGGCGTTGGAAAAACGACCACCGCGGTC
This sequence comes from uncultured Caballeronia sp., assembly GCF_964243625.1. NCBI lineage: Bacteria > Pseudomonadati > Pseudomonadota > Betaproteobacteria > Burkholderiales > Burkholderiaceae > Caballeronia > uncultured Caballeronia sp. Next base: position 9,657 of record NZ_CAXTGZ010000017.1, on the reverse strand, counting down.
AATCTTGCTGCGAGCCTGGCGGCGCTCGACCAGCGGGTTTTGCTGATCGACCTCGATCCCCAGGGTAACGCGACGATGGGCAGCGGTATCGACAAAGCTGCCGTTGAAAACACCGTCTACGACGTGCTCGTGAACGGCGTCACGGTACGCGAAGCAAGCACGCGTACGGATGCCGTCAAATACGACGTCCTGCCCGCAAACCGCGAACTGGCCGGCGCGGAAGTGGAGTTGGTAGGGGTCGAAAATCGTGAGCGCGTGCTGCGCCATGCACTCGCCGATGTCCAGGCCGACTACGACTTCATCCTCATCGATTGCCCGCCCGCTTTGTCGTTGCTGACGCTGAACGGGTTGTGCGCGGCGCACGGCGTTGTCATCCCGATGCAGTGCGAATACTTCGCTCTCGAAGGATTATCGGATCTGGTCAACACGATCAAGCAGGTTCACGCGAATCTGAACCGCGATCTGAAGGTCATCGGATTGTTGCGGGTGATGTTCGATCCACGCATCACGTTGCAGCAGCAAGTGTCGGATCAACTGAAACAGCATTTCGGCGACAAGCTATTTGACGTTGTCATTCCGCGAAATGTCCGTCTGGCCGAAGCGCCAAGCTATGGATTGCCGGGGGTCGTGTTCGACCGGGCATCGCGTGGGGCGCAGGCGTATATCCAGTTCGGCACGGAAATGATCGAGCGCGTTCGCGCGCTTTAATGGACGGATTGGGAAGATGGCAGAACGAGGAAGCAAGATGAACGCGACAATGAAAAAGAAGGGTCTGGGACGCGGGCTCGAAGCTCTGCTGGGCGGTAGTTCGGACATCACCGAGGCCGTGCGCAGCGAGGGCTTGCCGAGCGTGCTGCGCCTCGATTCCATGCAGGCCGGCAAGTATCAGCCGCGTACCCGCATGGACGAGGGCGCGCTCCAGGAGCTTGCTTCGAGCATCCGCTCGCAGGGCGTGATGCAGCCGATCCTCGTGCGTTCCATCGGCGATGACCGCTACGAAATCATCGCGGGCGAACGCCGTTTTCGCGCCGCGAAGCTGGCCGGCCTCGAAGAAGTGCCGGTGCTCGTGAAAAACGTGCCAGATCAGGCTGCTGCAGCAATGGCCTTGATCGAAAACATCCAGCGCGAGGATTTGAATCCGCTGGAAGAGGCGCAGGGCATCCAGCGTCTTCTCGATGACTTCAACTTTACGCACGAACAAGCCGCCGAGTCAGTCGGACGTTCGCGCAGCGCCGTGTCCAACCTGCTGCGTTTGCTCAACCTCGCGACGCCCGTCCAGACCATGCTGCTGGCAGGTGACCTGGACATGGGCCACGCCCGCGCGCTTCTCGCCGTCGATGCCGCCACGCAGATCCAGCTTGCCAATCAGGTGGTGAACAAGCGCATGTCGGTGCGCGAAACCGAGAAGCTGGTTTCGTCGACGACGAAGGAAGCGCCCGCGACCAAAGCGCGCCTTGCCAACGATGGCGGCCGCGATACGCGCCGCCTCGAGGAAGAATTGTCGGACCTGCTGTCGGCAAACGTCAAAATCAAGATGGGCGGGCGAGGGCGCGGCAAGCTGCAGATCGATTTCGGCGATCTCGATGCACTCGAAGGCATATTAGGGCGCTTGCGCACGGGCGTCGCGAACGACAAGGCGTCAGTGACAGACAGCGCATCGGCAACGCAAGCCTGACTCGATGCAACCGTCAGCGCACGCGAAACCTGCCCGGTTGAATCTGGTGGCGAAAGCATGGGCGCTGATCGCCGGCGAGCCGGTATTGGCAATCCTGATTGTCGCGTTGATCGCGCTCCAGGTTCTGCATCCCAAACCCTGGAGCGCCTTGCCGGCTTTGATCGACTGGCAGACCGTGCTGACGCTCGCCGGTTTGCTGATGCTCACGAAAGCAGTCGAACTCTCCGGTTTCCTGATGTGGATGGCGCACCGCGTGGTGCATCGAATACATGGTGAGCGCGGGCTTGCTTTCCTGCTGATCGGACTCGCTGCCGCGCTCTCCACCTTGCTCACCAACGATGTCGCCCTGTTCGCCGTCGTGCCGCTGACGCTGTCGCTGCATAAACTCGCGCCGCTTCCCATCAAGCGCCTGATCATCTTCATTGCGATGGCCGTGAATGCCGGGTCGATCCTGACGCCGCTCGGCAATCCTCAAAACCTGTTCCTCTGGCAGACCAGCGGTGTTTCGTTCGGCGCGTTCGTGTGGGCGCTGTTGCCGTTGTGCGTGGCGCTCATGGCGATGCTTTACGCGCTCGCCGCGGTAATGTTCCGCAACCGTCCGCTCGACCTTTCCGGCGACAAGGAAACGCACACAGTCGATGTCCCCCTGTGCGCGGTTGCGGGCGTTGCATTCATAGCGTTCGTCGTTCTCGCCGATGCCCACCACGCCGGCCTCGGCCTCGCCGCGGTCGCGATCGGCTTTCTATTGTGGCGGCGTCAGGTCGTGCTGAAGATCGACTGGTTGCTGCTGTTGATCTTCGTGCTGATGTTCATCGTCTTGCGCAGTGTCGCGGCGTTGCCCTGGGTGCATCACGCGATCGCAAGCCTCGGACTCGATACTCCGCTCAAGGCGTATGCGGCAGGTGCGGTGTTATCGCAGGGAATCAGCAACGTGCCTGCGGCGATCATGCTCGCCGAGTTCTCGAAGGACTGGCGGGCACTTGCGTTCGGTGTGAGCGTCGGCGGCTTTGGCATTGCCATTGGTTCCCTCGCGAATCTGATCGCGGTGCGTTTATCCGGCGAACGCGGCATGTGGGGACCGTTCCATCTCGTCTCGATCCCGTTCTGGATCGTCGCAGGAATAGTCGGCGCATGGCTTGTGTAGGCATCGTGAAGTCTCGTTGAACATCAACCTTTCAGTCCTGTCCCCGGTCGTTGTCCACACAAGCGAAATCTCTGATTTGAGACGTGTTTTTAAGGTGTATTCGGTTGTTTTTTGGTGACCCTAAGCTATTGAATCCGCGACAACAATCGCTTACAATCGCCCGGATTTAACAGCTTAGCGGCTCCGAAAGCGCAGCGTAAGTATGTTGCTCCTTCAGGCGACAAACCAACGGCAAATGCGCAGGTTGTGACTGACTTTAGTGAGATGTGTGATGGCGGTGCGAGAGCAGGATCGAGCGCCGGAAGGCGGAAATGATGGGCGCGTTTCAAGCCCTGCCGCAGATTTGACTGAACCTGGTTCAACCAGTTCAAATCCCACACCGGTTTCTTCAGGTCAGGCGCGCCACTCGTCGAATCGTCCGTTCGACGATTCGTGGGACGCTGAAGCGAAAGATAACAATACTGTTCCGCTGACGCGGGCAGAGGCGGAGACGCTGTTTGGTCCCGAGGTGAGTCGTTCATCGCGTGTCACGCCGTTTAAGGTCGTGGCGGCGCAAATGGTTTTGTCCCTGGTTGCGACGTTGGTCTGGTGGCTGTTTTACAGCCCGCCGGGTATTGCTGTGCCGGGCGACGTGGCGCTGTCAGCGTTCCTGGGTGGCGCAATTTGCTGGGTGCCGAGCGCGTTGTTCGCAGCACGGCTGAAAGCGAAGAGCGGCGCTGAAACCATTGCGAGCTGGGTGATCGGCGAGGCCATGAAGATGGGTGCGACGATTGCGATGTTCGTCGCCATTGCGTACGGTTTCAAGGGCGTCCTGTGGATACCGCTGCTGGTCACGTATCTGATCGCGCTGAAGACGTACTGGATAGCAATGGCGTGGAAGTAGGTCGCGGCTGACGAACCTGACGTGCCAGGTAAGTGACGTAGTTACGGTAACAGAGCAGATTAATACGTGCGGATGCTTCATCTCCTGCACGCGGGCCCGTGCCCTGCCGATCGCCCTTGAATGGCGGCTGGAGGATCACACGGGCGGCGGAAGATTTTCGACAATTTGGGTGGCTTTAAAGTTATGGCAGCTAGCGAAGGAACGCACGCGATGGATCCGTCGGAGTACATCGCGCACCATTTGCAGAATCTCTCCACTTCTCAGCAGACGTCGATCTTCGATATCCACGTCTGGAATCTCGACACGCTGTTCTGGTCGATTCTTTGCGGCATTGTCACGATCATCATCCTCGGTCTGGCAGCGCGCAAAGCGACGTCCGGCGTGCCGGGACGTTTTCAATGCGCAATCGAGATGCTGGTCGAGATGGTCGAAGACCAGTCGAAGTCGATGATCCACGGTAGCCGCCGTTTCATCGCCCCGCTCGCGCTCACGGTGTTCGTGTGGGTCGCGCTCATGAATTCGCTCGACTTCATCCCGGTTGACCTGCCGACGCGCGTGATCGGCTGGCTCGGTCTGACCGAGACGTTCCCGCACATGCGCGTGGTCCCGACGGCCGACCTGAACGGCACGCTGGGTATCGCCATCGGCGTGTTCGTGCTGATGATCTACTACAACTTCAAGATCAAGGGCGTTGGCGGCTTCGTGCACGAACTGCTGTCCGCTCCGTTCGGTGCGCATCCGCTGCTGTGGATCCCGAACCTTGCACTGAACATCATCGAGTTCGTCGCCAAGACGGTTTCCCTCGGCATGCGGCTGTTTGGCAACATGTACGCAGGTGAACTGTTGTTCCTGCTGATCGCCCTGCTCGGCAGCATGTGGCACTTCGGCGCGGACGCTTCTGTCCTCGGCTTCCTGGGCCACGTGGTTGCAGGAACGGTCTGGGCGATCTTCCACATCCTGATCGTGCTGCTGCAGGCGTTCATTTTCATGATGCTGACGCTGGTGTACCTCGGCCAGGCGCATGACACGCACTAAGC
>NZ_CAXTGZ010000017.1:0-4818 GCF_964243625.1 uncultured Caballeronia sp. | reverse complement strand
TCGAGTTTCAATTTTTTATAAATCTAAGTTCCAAAGTCTTTTCACATAGGAGTAGTCATGAACGCTTTCATCGCCAACATCCAGGGTCTGACCGCCATCGGTATCGGCATCATCATCGGCCTGGGTGCAATCGGCGCCTGTATCGGTATCGGCCTGATGGGCGGCAAGTACATCGAAGCATGTGCTCGCCAGCCGGAACTGATGAACCCGCTGCAAACCAAGATGTTTCTCTTGGCTGGTCTGATTGACGCGGCGTTCCTGATCGGCGTTGGTGTGGCAATGCTGTTTGCGTTCGCAAACCCGCTGCTGTCGAAGCTCGCCGCAGGCTGAGTTTCCTCGGAAGTGTGCGCTTGAGCTTCGGCGTCAGGCGCAGGACGGAACGGGTGACGGCGCTTAATCGATGCAACCCTCGATCAAGCGCCTTGCCGTTTCACTCTCCGGATTAGCAACGTTTAAGGAAACACCGTGAATCTCAACGCAACCCTGTTTGCGCAAATGGTCGTGTTTCTGATCCTCGCGTGGTTCACGATGAAGTTCGTGTGGCCGCCGTTGATCAACGCCCTGGACGAGCGCTCGAAGAAGATCGCCGACGGCTTGTCAGCCGCCGAAAAGGGCAAGGCCGAACTCGAAGCCGCACATAAGCGCGTCGACCAGGAACTCGCGCAAGCCCGTAACGACGGCCAGCAGCGCATTGCAGACGCCGAAAAGCGTGCAGTGGCTGTCGCCGACGAAATCAAGGCTAACGCTCAGGCCGAAGCTGCGCGCATCATTGCACAAGCGAAAGCCGACGCAGAACAGCAAATCGTGAAAGCGCGTGAAGCATTGCGCGGCGAAGTCGCGGCATTGGCCGTGAAGGGCGCCGAGCAGATCCTGAAGCGCGAAGTCGATCAATCGGCTCACGCCGAGATGCTGAATCAACTCAAAACCGAGCTCTGATCATGGCCGAACTTGCAACCATCGCCCGACCGTACGCAGAAGCATTGTTCCGCGTGGCCGAAGCGGGTGAGCTCGCCGCCTGGTCTGACTTCGTCGAGGAGCTGGCTCAGGTTGCGCGTCTGCCTGAAGTGCTGTCCATCGCGACGAGCCCGAAAGTGAGCCGCGACCAGGTCAGCGAGCTGCTGTTGACGGCGGTGAAATCGCCGCTCGCCAAGCAGCCGGAGGCGAAGAACTTTGTGCAGATGCTGGTGGACAACCACCGGCTGACGCTGATGCCGGAAATTGCCGTGCAGTTCGACGAGCTGAAGAATTCCCGCGAAGGTGCGGCCGATGCGTTGATCGTAAGCGCATTCCCGCTGGAAGGCGCACAGTTGACCGACCTGCTCGCGAATCTCGAACGCAAGTTCCACTGCAAGCTGAAACCTACTGTTGAAGTCGACAAGTCGCTGATTGGCGGCGTGCGCGTGACGGTAGGCGACGAAGTACTCGATACCTCGGTCCGCGCGCGCCTCGCGAGCATGCAGACGGCGCTGTCCGCCTGACGCCTTTTGCGCCGGCGCGGTTAAGAATTGACTATCTGGAGTGACTAATGCAACTCAATCCCTCTGAGATCAGCGAGCTGATCAAGAGCCGGATCCAGGGCCTGGAAGCGAGCTCCGATGTTCGCAACCAAGGCACTGTGATTTCCGTGACCGACGGTATCGTGCGTATTCACGGTTTGTCGGACGTGATGCAGGGCGAAATGCTCGAATTCCCGGGCAACACCTTCGGCCTCGCGCTGAACCTCGAGCGCGATTCGGTTGGCGCCGTGATTTTGGGCGAATACGAACACATTTCGGAAGGCGACATCGTCAAGACGACGGGCCGCATTCTTGAAGTGCCGGTGGGTCCGGAGCTGCTCGGCCGCGTGGTCGACGCTCTGGGCGTGCCTATCGACGGCAAGGGTCCGGTCAACGCAAAGATGACCGACGCTGTAGAAAAGATCGCGCCGGGCGTGATCTGGCGCAAGTCGGTTTCGGAGCCGGTTCAAACGGGTCTGAAATCCATCGACGCAATGGTGCCGGTTGGCCGTGGCCAGCGCGAGCTGATCATTGGCGACCGCCAGTGCGGCAAGACGGCTGTGGCCATTGACGCGATCATCAACCAGAAGGGCAAGAACCTCTTCTGTATCTATGTCGCGATCGGCCAGAAGGCATCGTCGATCATGAACGTGGTTCGCAAGCTGGAAGAAACCGGCGCGCTGGAATACACGATCGTGGTTGCGGCTTCGGCTTCGGAATCGGCCGCCATGCAATACCTGGCGCCGTACGCAGGCTGCACGATGGGCGAATACTTCCGCGATCGCGGCCAGGACGCGCTGATCGTGTATGACGATTTGACCAAGCAAGCCTGGGCGTATCGCCAGATTTCGCTGTTGCTGCGCCGTCCTCCGGGCCGTGAAGCGTATCCGGGTGACGTGTTCTACCTGCACTCGCGTCTGTTGGAACGTGCTGCTCGCGTGTCGGAAGACTACGTCGAGAAGTTCACGAATGGTGAAGTGAAGGGCAAGAGCGGTTCGCTGACGGCATTGCCGGTCATTGAAACGCAAGCCGGCGACGTGACCGCATTCGTTCCGACGAACGTGATCTCGATTACTGACGGCCAGATCTTCCTGGAAACCGACTTGTTCAACGCCGGTATCCGTCCTGCTATTAACGCGGGCGTGTCGGTGTCGCGAGTGGGTGGCGCCGCGCAGACCAAGGTCATCAAGAAGCTGTCGGGCGGTATTCGTACCGACTTGGCGCAGTATCGTGAGCTGGCGGCGTTCTCGCAGTTCGCATCGGACCTCGACGAAGCCACCCGCAAGCAGCTGGAACGCGGCCGCCGCGTGACGGAACTGCTCAAGCAGCCGCAGTATCAGCCGCTGCAAGTGTGGGAACTGGCGATCGCGCTGTTTGCCGCGAACAATGGTTACCTCGACGATCTCGAAGTTGCTCAGGTCCTGCCGTTCGAAAAGGGTCTTCGCGACTACTTGAAGACGAAGCATGCGGACATGATCAAGCGCATCGAAGATAACAAGGACTTGTCGAAGGACGACGAAGGCGCATTGCATACCGCGCTCAAGGACTTCAAGAAGTCGGGCGCTTATTGATTTCGGTACTGATCTTCGGATTAAGTCGAAATTTGAAGCGGCGCGGGCCGCTTCTGGAACAAATGAAGCATCCCGCGCCGTTTCGATCGAGGAGTAAGCAATGGCTGGAATGAAGGAAATCCGCGGCAAGATCAAGAGCGTGCAAAACACGCGCAAGATCACCAAGGCTATGGAGATGGTGGCTGCGTCGAAAATGCGCCGCGCGCAGGAGCGTATGCGCGCAGCTCGCCCGTATGCCGACAAGATCCGCGAAGTCGCCGCGCACATGAGCGCTGCGACGCCCGAGTATCGCCATCCGTTCATGGTCGAGAACAAGGGCGCGAAAGCGGCCGGCATCATTCTCGTCACGACCGACAAAGGTCTGTGCGGCGGCATGAACACGAACATCCTTCGCGCTGCGCTCCTGAAGTTCAAGGAGCTGGAGCAGCAAGGCCAGACGATCGAAGCATCCGCGATCGGCAGCAAGGGTCTGGGCTTCCTGAACCGGCTGAAGGCCAAGACCGTGTCGCAAGTCACGCATCTGGGCGACACGCCGCATCTGGAAAAACTGATCGGCGCGATCAAGGTTCAGCTCGACCTGTATTCGGAAGGCAAGATCAGCGCGGTTTATCTGGCGTTCACCCGCTTCGTCAACACGATGAAGCAGGAAGCCGTGATCGAACAATTGCTGCCTTTGTCGGCAAGCGATTTCGCGCGCAAGGACGGCCTGGACAAGAACAGCGAAGCAGTCACGCCGACGACCTCGTGGGACTACATCTACGAGCCGGATGCGCAGACGGTTGTCGACGAACTGCTCGTGCGTTATGTCGAAGCGCTGGTGTATCAGGCCGTGGCGGAAAACATGGCATCGGAGCAATCGGCTCGCATGGTCGCCATGAAGGCCGCGTCGGATAACGCAAAGACGGTGATCGGCGAATTGCAGCTCGTATACAACAAGAGTCGGCAAGCAGCGATTACCAAGGAATTGTCAGAGATCGTCGGTGGCGCTGCAGCGGTCGGTTGATCGCCAGCGTCGAATCGAACTGCGCCTGTCGCGCGAGTGAAGAATCAAGTATCTAAAGGAAATGCGATGAGTACTACTGCTTTGGTAGAAGGCAAGATCGTACAGTGCATCGGCGCAGTTATCGACGTGGAATTCCCGCGTTCCGACATGCCGAGGATTTACGACGCGCTCGTTTTGGAAGGCTCGGAACTGACGCTTGAAGTCCAGCAACAACTGGGCGACGGCGTGGTCCGGACCATTTGTCTGGGTGCATCGGATGGATTGCGCCGCGGCACGATCGTGAAGAACACGGGCAAGCCCATCAGCGTGCCGGTCGGCAAGCCGACGCTTGGCCGCATCATGGACGTGCTGGGTCGTCCTATCGACGAAGCCGGTCCGATCAACACGGACGTCACGCGCGGGATTCACCAGAAGGCGCCGAAGTTCGACGAACTGTCGCCTTCGACCGAACTGCTTGAAACCGGCATCAAGGTCATTGACCTGATCTGTCCGTTTGCAAAGGGCGGCAAGGTTGGCCTGTTCGGCGGCGCCGGCGTGGGCAAGACCGTGAACATGATGGAACTGATCAACAACATCGCTAAAGAGCACGGTGGTTATTCCGTGTTTGCCGGTGTTGGCGAACGTACCCGCGAAGGGAACGACTTCTATCATGAAATGAAGGATTCGAACGTTCTGGACAAGGTCGCGCTGGTGTACGGCCAGATGAACGAGCCGCCGGGCAACCGTCTGCGCGTGGCGCTGACCGGCC
>NZ_CAXTGZ010000016.1:0-25561 GCF_964243625.1 uncultured Caballeronia sp. | reverse complement strand
CCGATCGATACGAAACCGCGGGGTCCCTTCTCATAGCGATCCTGCTGATTGCAACCGGAATGCAAACGCTCTGGACGAGTCTCAGCCACATGAACGACGCTGGCAACGGCGCCTCAGTTCATGCAGCCGCACTCGTGGTCGCGGTGTTCGTGATCGTCGCCAAGGAGGCGCTGTTTCGCTACATCATGGGCGTGGCCAAACGCACTCGCTCGAGCGTTCTCGTTGCGAGCGCGTGGCATGCGCGCTCGGATGCGATATCGGCGTGTGTTGCCGTGCTTGGGATCCTGGGCAGCATGGCCGGCGTGCCGATGTCGGACCGCGTCGCCGCCGCGCTGATCGGCTTGATGATTGCGCGCATGGGCTGGACGCTCGGCTGGAAAACGTTCAAAGGTTCCTTCGCGCGAACCGCCGAAACGACCGGCCAATAGCTGACTGAATCGGGCGCGCCTCAAGCGATCCTGAACACCGCGACCGCCGCTTTCAGATGACGCGTTTGCTCATGCAACGACGTCGCGGCAGCGGCCGCCTGCTCCACCAGCGCGGCGTTCTGCTGCGTCATTTCATCCATCTGGACGACCGCCTGATTCACTTGCTCGATACCCGTGCTTTGTTCAAGCGATGACGCGCTGATCTCGGCCATCATTTGCGTAAGGCGGGATATGGATGTCGATACTTCACGCATCGCCTCGCCGGCGCGTTCAGCGAGCGCGGAGCCGTCGTTCACTTGCGAAACCGATTCGCCGATCAGCGCCTTGATCTCCTTCGCCGATTGCGCGCTGCGTTGCGCAAGACCACGCACTTCACTTGCGACCACAGCAAATCCGCGGCCCTGCTCACCCGCACGCGCCGCTTCGACCGCCGCGTTCAGCGCGAGAATGTTGGTCTGGAACGCAATGCCGTCGATGACCGAAATGATCTCCGCGATCTTGTCCGAACTCTTCGCAATGCTGCTCATCTTCTCCACCACCTGATCGACCACGCCCGTGCCTCGTGAGGTCGCGGTCAACGCGTCGCCAGCGAGACTGTTGGCATCGCGAGCATGATCGGCGTTCTGGCGCACCGTGGCGGTCAGCTCTTCCATGCTCGACGCTGTTTCTTCAAGCGATGCCGCCTGGTTCTCCGTGCGTGCCGAAAGGTCGGCGTTGCCGGTGGCGATTTCATCGGCGCCGAGGTTGATGGAATCGGACGATTCGCGCACCGTCCTGACAGTATGCGCAACGCTTGCCTGCATCGCGGAGAGACTCGCGAAGAGACGGCCGATCTCGTTGCTGCCGCGATCGGCGATGCGCTCGTCGAGCTTGCCCTCTGCAATCTGTTCGAAGTGACGCCCCGCTTCTTCGAGCGGTGCGATCACACCCCGGCGCAACGCGATGTGAACCAGCACCACGCCCGCGACCAGCGCCACGAAAATCGCCAGACCGACGCCGCGGAAAAGGTTCAGGCGTGCATCGATGGAATCGAGATACGACTGGCTGGCGGCATCGCTGAAATTCGCGAAGGTTCGTTGTTCGGCGAGATAACGGTCCTGAAAACCTTGCGTAGGCTGATCGAGGAACGCCTGGATATTGTTGCCATCGAGGAATTGCGCCAGTTCGCTCAGCGCGCCGTGATACGCCTTGAATTTTTCCTGCAATGCGATGGCGCGCGCCTGGTTTTCATCGCCGGTCTTGGGTGCGTTCAGGAACGCGCTGAACGATTTGTCGGCGAGCGTGAGTTGTTCGCGCGCGTGCTGGACGATCTCAACAGGTTCCGTGCCGCCACGGACCATGCGCGTGCCGGCGCGCGACAGGTTGATGCGGGCGTCCATCAGGCGTTGCGTGGTTTCGTTGACGGCGTTGGCCTGCCTGAGTGCGATGTCCGAGAGGTTGCTGACGTCGGCATGCGTGGAGGTAAGGGACCAGAAACCGAGGCCTTCGGTCAGGACCTGGAACAGGCAAAACACGGCGAGCACGAACAGCAGGCCGGATGAGACACTTATTTTTTTAAGCATGTTGACGACTCATTAAAACGAGATATTCGATGTAGTCCGCGTGCATCCCGGCCTTCCTGTCGATGAACCCGGTGAAACGCAGCCGATTGAACGCGATTCGCTGCGGCGAAGGCAGCGCGATGCGTCCCGATGAAGCGTGGATAGCGAGACACGTTCGCGGGAATAAGCGTCGAGTGGTCGAAGGCGAGATGGAACGTGCGTAGGGTGACGCCGGTATTAACGGCTAATCACAGCGATACTTGAGGCACGGTTCGCGCCTCCTGAAACAATCCGACAGGCGTTGCGGCTATGCTTTGCAATCCCTTCACCCAAAAAACGATAACGATGACGGTCACCGAAAACCCCGCGCTCAAGGAAATTTTCAACGAAGCCCGCTTTCGCCTGGCTGCACGAGAGGTCAAGGCGGTCCATCCTTCATTCGATACGCGCCGCTTTTTGAAGGTCGCGCTCGCGGACCTTGAAACCCTAAGCCTGATGCAGCGCCTGCGCCGCATGACGCATGCATTGCACGCAACGCTTCCGGAAGATTTCAGCGAAGCGCTAAACATTCTTCGCGCGCTCGCACCGAACATGCAGCAAGGATTTTCGACGCTGGTTCTTCCCGATTATGTCGGGCAGTACGGCCGGGACGACTTCGAGCTTTCCATGGATGCGCTCAAGTACTTCACGGGATTCGGTTCGTCCGAATTCGCCGTCCGCGAGTTCCTGCGCCAGGACCTGAAGCGGGCGCTAGCCATCATGAAAGTCTGGTCGCGCGATGAAAGCGATCACGTGCGCCGGCTTGCAAGCGAGGGTTCACGCCCGCGCCTGCCCTGGTCGTTCCGGCTCGACGCCATCATGGCCGACCCGGCGCTCGCCGCCCCTATTCTGGAGAATCTGCGCGCGGACCCGAGCCTCTATGTGCGCAAGTCCGTCGCCAACCATCTCAACGATGTCACGAAGGTGCATCCCGAATGGGTCCTGGACCGGTTGAAGACGTGGCCCATCGATCAAGCGCATACCGCGTGGATCGCAAAACGTGCGTTGCGCTCGCTGATCAAGGACGGTAACGGCCGCGCGCTGGCGTTGATCGGCGCGGGCGGCGCGCCCGAGGTCAAGCTGAGCAAGTTCATCGTTTCGCCGGCTGCGGTAACGCTTGGTGAGCGGGTCACGTTGTCGTTCGAACTGGCATCGAAAAGCGATGAAAGCCAGCGCCTCGTGATCGACTACCGCATGCACTATGTGAAGAAATCCGGCGCAACAGCCGCGAAGGTCTTCAAGCTCAAGGAACTGACGCTCGACGCACGCCAGCGCGTTTCAATAGAACGCACGCAGAACATCCGCGACTTCACCACGCGCGTGCATTACGCCGGAAAGCATGATGTGGAGATCCTGGTCAACGGCGTATGCATGGCGAAGGGTTATTTCGATTTGACCTGTTGAACCTGAATCAGACCATCGACAAGCGCCCTTTCCGGCCGTTGCAGCGCGTCCAGATCGCGCACGACGATCAGAAGCTGGCGCGGCGCCCAACGATCGGTCAATTCCACGATCCGCACACCCAATGTTCCCCCATAACGCCGCGCCGCAGTGACCGGAACAATCGCGATTCCGGCTCCATGCTCCACCATGCAGCAGATGTTTTCAAAGGTCCGCATGCGCGCACGGAAATAGAAATTCTGCCCCGCGAACAACGCCTGCTCGCCGAGATATTCCGAGAGCGCGCTGCCCGCGCTCAGGCCGATGAAATCTTCCCCGACCACGTCCCTGAGCGCGACCTTGCGTTGGCCGCTCAATGCATGGTCACGCGCGACGATCAGCACGAGTTTATCGGTGGCGAACGGAAACGCCTGCAGCGAACCGTGCTCCACGGCGTCGGCCACGATACCGATTTCCGCCGAGCCGTTGAGCACCGCCTTGACGGTTTCAGCGCTTTGCCGCTCCTTCATATCGATGTGAACATTCGGGTGATCGCGAAGAAACTCGGCCAGCGGACGCGGCAGGAATTCGGTGACTGCAGCAGTGTTCGCCCATAGCCGGATGCGGGTCTTGCGGGCCTCGGAATGCTCGCCCAGTTCACCCTGCATGCGTTCGATTTGTGCAAGCACGAGCCGCGCGTGATGCGCGAGTGTATCCCCGGCGGGGGTGGTCTCCACGCCTCGCCGACCACGCTCCAGCAGCGGCATGCGCAACGCCTCTTCCATGCCTCGCAGACGCGCGCTTGCAGATGGCAGCGACATGTTCGCCTGCGCTGCGCCATGTGTGATGCTGCCGGTTTCCAGCACGTAGAGAAAGAGGCGTAAGTCGATGAGGTCGAAGCGCATCGAGAGAATTGTTCGAGTGGATCAGCCTAAGTTATACCCTAAGGCACAGTTCGCATCATCCACATTGTGGTGGCTGGCAATCCCGGCAGAATGACATCGATTGATCCTCTGCTCGCAATTGGTCCAAGTTGCTTCTACAGCAGGTCTTCCAGAATCATCAGGAGATCCGACGCGATGTTGTCTCCACTACTCGAAACACTCGGCGCCCTGGCGATACTGCTGAGCCTTGCCGTCAACCTTCGCGCGTTGTTCGACCGGCATCGATAGCCGCTGCGGCCGCGGTGTTGCGAACAATCAGCCGATGCACCGTCTTGCCCGACGAAACGCTGGTCTGCTCGGTATCGGACAGGATGGCATGTTGCGCACCGAGCTGATCGAGGACCACTTGTTTATTGAAAGCGGCGTACAGGCGGCCGGTTTTGTCGCGTTGCGATGCGTGTTGCGTGACCCGCCAGCTCAGGTAAAGCGTGCCGCCGGGACGCAGCAGATCGAGCAGACTGCGTACCGCGTCGGGAAGCGTTTCAGGATCCAGGTGCATGATCACCGTCTCGCACAGGACGTTCTCATAGACGCCCCTTTCAACGCCGGCGAGATCCGGGAGCGCGGCGAAACTGAAGCGAATCTCCGGGTGCGTTGCACGTGCGTGTTGCAGCAGGCTTTCGGATGCATCGAAGCCGTTTGCGTCGTAACCGTTCGTCACGAGCCACGCAACGTCGCGGCCGGAACCACAACCTATATCGACGGTCGGTCCGGGTTTGAAATAACGTCGCAGCAAGTCGTACATGTCGACAGGCGCCGCTTGCTCGTGCCATTCCTTCGCGAAGCCGGCAGCGTCGGTGTCGTAAGCCTGTAAGGTTTGTTTGTCCATTCTTGCGTGTCCGTTTGTCTTGATAGCGTTTCGCGAACCTCTGCGCTGATGAGCGACGCGTTGTTGATTGACGCAATTATGTACGACACCGCACATACACCCCGCATCGACGTGCGAACCTTTCGAGAGCGCGTGCGTCCGCCGAAACTCGGCGCCATTTTCGCCGAATTGGACGTCCAATGCTTTTGACAGGCAAAAGGGGAGCAGTAATTGAAGATCGACTTTTGTGCCGCCCGTTCAAAACCACAGCGAAGACACAGGCTTCAACCGCTTCTACTCGTGATCGTGTCGTGTTGCGTGAGCACCGCGCTTCACGCGACAGAAGCAGCATCGAGTGTTGCCCGCGAGTCGAGCGCGAAGGGAGCCCATCATAAAAATCTCGATCGCACCGGCAAGGCACGAAAGGGAACGGCTTCGTACTACGGCCGAAATTTCTACTCGAAAAAGATGGCTGACGGTACGCCGATGAACCCCCAATCCAATGTCGCCGCGAGCAAGACCTTGCCGCTAGGCACCAAGGCCCGTGTCACGAATTTGGAAAACGGCAATACCGAGGTTGTCGAGATCCGGGATCGCGGCCCTTACGTGAAGGACCGGATCGTCGACGTGTCGCCCAAGACCGCCGATAAACTCGGGTTGAAGGAAAACGGCACCGCTCCTGTCGAGGTCAAGCCCGTGGAAGTCCCGCAACCCGACGGCAGCGTGAAGCCCGGCGCCGGCGCAGCGGGTAGCCAGTAGTGTTGTTTAGATCGTGCCGCTTACCGTTGCCAGGGCGCAGCCTGCCCCTTGCCCGCTTTCCCATACTTCTGCGAAGCCGCGCGCACCACTGACATATCGATTTCGCCTTCGTCTGCAAGCGCCTTTAGCGCAGCAATGACGATCGACGCACGATCCACCTCGAAGAATTCGCGCAACGCCTGACGTGTGTCGCTGCGACCGAAACCATCGGTGCCCAGAGCCACGTAACGTCGCGGCACGTATGCACGAATCAGTTCAGGCACGGCGCGCACATAATCAGTCGCCGCAATCACCGGACCGCGCGACGATCCCAGCGCCGTCGTGACGTAAGGCGCAGGCACATCCTCTCCAAGCCGCGCCAATCGTTCGGATGCCATACCATCGCGTTGCAGCTCGGTGAAACTCGTCACGCTCCACACCGCCGCATCGATCTCCCAGTCCTCATGCAACATCCGCTGCGCCGCGATCACTTCGCCGAGGATCGCGCCGGCGCCGAGCAATTGCACCCGCGCCAAACCGTCCGATCCAGTCGAGAGCGGATACATGCCCTTCAGAATCCCCTCGCGCACAAGCGCGAGATCGCCGCCGGGCACCGACGGTTGCGCGTAGTTCTCGTTCATCGCGGTGATGTAGTAGAAGACGTCGTGCTGGCGCTCGACCATTTCGCGCATGCCTTCGTCGACAATCGCCGCGAGCTCGTACGCGAACGCGGGATCGTAAGCGCGGCAATTCGGTATGGTCGATGCCACCAAATGGCTGCTGCCATCCTGATGCTGTAGCCCTTCGCCGCCGAGCGTCGTCTTGCCCGCCGTTGCGCCGATCAGGAAGCCGCGCGCACGCTGGTCGGCTGCTGCCCAGATGATGTCGCCAATACGCTGGAAGCCGAACATGGAGTAGTAGATGTAGAACGGCAGCATGGGCAGATCGTGCACGCTGTAAGAAGTCGCGGCGGCAATCCACGACGACATCGCGCCCGCCTCCGAAATGCCCTCCTCCAGGATCTGCCCCTTCGTGTCCTCGCGGTAATAAAGCATGGACCCGAGGTCTTCCGGCTCATACAACTGGCCAAGCGGCGAATAGATGCCGACCTGGCGGAACATGTTTGCCATGCCGAAGGTACGGGCTTCGTCGGCGACGACCGGTACCACGCGCGAACCGAGCAACGGGTCCTTCATCAGGCTGCCGAACATGCGCACGATCGCCATGGTCGTCGACATCTCCTTGCCGGCGGCATCGAGCGCGAACTGGCCCCAGCTCGAAATGGAAGGTACGACCAATCCCTTCGATGCCACCCTGCGCCGCCGCGGCAGGTACCCGCCGAGCGATCCACGTCGTGCGTGGAGATATTGCATCTCGGGGCTATCGTCGGCGGGCTTGTAGAACTTCACCGCCTCGACATCCGCGTCGGATAGCGGCAAACGGAAACGATCGCGAAATGCCTTGAGGTCATCGAAGCCGAGCTTCTTTTGCTGGTGCGTCGTCATGCGGCCCTGGCCCGATGTCCCCATGCCAAAACCCTTCATGGTCTTCGCGAGAATCACCGTCGGCTGGCCGCGGTGCCCAAGCGCCTTCGCGTACGCTGCGTGAAGCTTGCGCACGTCGTGACCGCCGCGGCGCAAGCGGTCGATGTCTTCATCGCTTAAATGCGATGCCAGCGCGGCAAGCTCCGGGTTCTGGCCGAAGAAACGCTCGCGGTTGTACGCGCCGTCGTTCGCGGAGAACGTCTGGAACTGGCCGTCGACGGTATGCGCGAATGCACGTAATAACGCGTTACCCTGGTCGCGCGCGAACAGCGCATCCCAGTCCGATCCCCACAGCACCTTGATCACGTTCCAGCCCGCGCCGATAAACTGCGCTTCGAGTTCATCGATGATGCGGCCATTGCTGCGCACCGGGCCATCGAGCCGCTGCAGGTTGCAGTTGATCACGAAGACGAGGTTGTCGAGCTGCTCGCGCGAGGCCAGGGACAACGCGCCGATTGACTCGGGCTCGTCCATTTCTCCATCGCCGAAAAAGCCCCAAACCTTCCTGTCCTGCGTTTTTGCGAGACCACGGTTGTGCAGATAGCGCATGAAGCGCGCTTGATAGATCGAGTTGATTGGACCAATCCCCATGGAACCGGTCGGGAACTGCCAGAAGTCGGGCATGAGCCACGGATGCGGATATGAACACAACCCCGGCCCCGCGATTTCCTGCCTGTAATGCTCGAGATGCTCTTCGCTCAGGAAACCTTCGAGGTACGCACGTGCATAAACGCCGGGCGACGAATGCGGCTGGAAGTAGACGAGATCGCCACCCGTGCCTTCCCCGGCATCCGGCGCGGCCGCGCGGAAGAAATGGTTGAAGCCGACTTCGAACAGATCCGCCGCCGATGCATAACTCGCAATGTGGCCGCCCAGTTCACCGTATGCCTTGTTCGCACGCACGACCATGGCGAGCGCATTCCATCGCAGCGCGGCGGCAAGCTTCTCTTCGATCTCCAGATTGCCCGGATATCGGGGCTGCTCGGCGAGCGGGATGCTGTTGGTGTAAGGCGTGACTCGCGCGCGCGATGACTCGATTCCGATCGACAACGCGTGCTCCGCGAGCCGGTCGTACAAATACTGCGCACGGTCGCGGCCGACGTGTTCCGTGACCGCGTCCAGCGCCTGCAGCCATTCGGCGGTTTCGGCCGGATCGCTGTCGTCGCGTCCCCGCGAAATGGAAATCAGATGTTCGGTTCCGCTGGATAAATCGGTCATGGCGTGGCTCCGCGTTTCGATAGGGACAAGTCCGCTGCATATCACTACAGCTTAGCTACCGTTGCACAGAATGTGCCTCTGATTTGCATTTCAGGCGGTCTACGGATAGTGTATTTATTCTGCGCCGTCCCACTTTTCCAGAATATTCGAGTTATGACGACATCGCCTAAACGCCTGGACCGGATCGACATCGGGATCCTGAACCAATTGCAGCAGAACGCGCGCATTACCAATGCCGAGCTGGCGCAGGCGGTGAACCTGTCGCAGACGCCATGTTTCAACAGGGTTCGCGCGCTCGAAAAACTGGGCCTTTTCAAGCAGCAGGTGACGCTGCTCAACCCCGAATTGCTCGGCTTGCGCATCAACGTGTTCATTCAAGTGAGTCTGGCGAAGCAGGACGAAGACGCGCTGCGGCAATTCGAAGAAGCGATCAGCGAACGGCCCGAGGTCATGGAGTGCTATCTGATGACGGGTGATGCCGATTACCTGTTGCGCGTGATGGTGCCGGACATTCAGGCGCTGCAGCGGTTTATCGTGGAGAGGCTGACGAAGATTCCAGGGGTATCGAACATTCGGTCAAGCTTTGCGCTCAAGCAGGTGCGGTACAAAACGGCGCTGCCGTTGCCATCGGCGGGCATGACGCTACAAGACCCCGACGAAGGCGCCGATACCGAATGGAGTTAGACGCTTCATAGATCGATCTGCGGGACACGAAACGAACTCGTCAAGGACCGGAGTTCCGCGCGATGCAGCTCCGCCAGTCGCGCAAGCAGTTTCTCGCCGGTCTTGAGCAGGTGCACTTCAACCTGACGGCGGTCGGTATCGCTGGCCTTCCGCTTGACGAGCTTCAGCGCTTCGCATCGTGAGACTAACGCTACAACGCCGTGATGTTGCGCCTGGAGCCGTTCCGCCAGCTCGCCAATGGTCGCCCATTCGCGCTCCGGATAACCCTTGATATGAAGCAGCAGCAAGTACTGCAGTGGCGTGATGCCTTCGCTTTGTGCGGCTTGCTCGGAGAATCGCTCGAAGCGGCGCATCTGGTAGCGGAACTCCGATAGCTGCTCGAAGTCGGCTTTGACCAAGGCGCGAGTCCGTTCTGTCATCGGTGATCCGTCGCGCAGCTAAACCGAATATATAGCAGGACTCGCTGCCGGATTCGCATCAGCCCGTGGCCGTCTCACTCGCGCGCGTTTGGTCCACATAAGCCTGCTGATACAAACCCGCGAGCAGATCCGACTGCGTGATCATTCCTGCAAGCTTTTTGTCAGCGTTGAGCACGGGAATGTGATGATGGCCCCAGGCCGCAAAGATCGGCACCAGGTCGGCAATAGACGCGGTTGCCTCGACAGTGCGAACGTGGTGGCTCATCAGTGAACGCACTAGGGGCACCGGACGAGTGCTGCGTTTCAACCAGCGTGGCGAGATGCTCGACACATCGGAAGCGGTGGCAGCGCTGTACTTGTCCATCAGATCCGAGCGCGTCACGATACCGATGACCCGATCTGCGTCGTCGATCACCGGGAGCGCCTTGACATCGTGGCGCTTGAGCAAGTCCCGGGCAGACGTCGCGGGCGCAGACGCCACGACCGTGAGAACGGGGCTAGACATGATGTCCGCACACGCCAGATCGCGAAACGAGCGCGCGTACGCGAGCATTTGCATGTCGCGCATCAGCGATTCGAGATCGTCCGGGTCGATGTCCAGAAGTTCGTCGCGCTGGTTGAGAGCGGCTTGGATGTATTCATTAATACAAAATCAATTCAAAATACTTTCATTATATTTAAACCGCCGAATACCTCGAAAGCCATCCGATTGCCCCGCGGTGTATTCCGCTCACAGAATTACCGGGGTTAATACCAATCCGGCCGATCGTTTCAAGCATCCGCTTAAACAGCGGCGTACACTTCCTCGTGCCGACGCAAGCCGGGCGCCTTATGCGGCGCGGCGCAAAGGAGACCGCGGCCTCGTCGTTCTTTTAATTAGATTACGCGAATAGGGGAATACGGCAATGAGCTGGACGCGAGAACAAAGGAACGTGACGATAGCGGCCTATTTGGGCTGGACACTCGACGCCTTCGATTTCTTTCTGATGGTTTTCATACTGAAAGATATTGCCGCCGAGTTTCATACAAAGATTCCGGAGGTCGCATTCGCGATTACCTTGACGCTCGCAATGCGTCCCATAGGCGCATTGATCTTTGGCCGTCTCGCTGATAAATACGGCCGCCGTCCCACGCTGATGATCAACATCGCGATCTATTCACTGCTCGAGTTATTGTCCGGCTTCTCTCCAAACCTCTTCACGCTGCTGGTACTGCGTTCGCTGTTCGGCATTGCGATGGGCGGCGAATGGGGTGTAGGTTCTGCCCTCACCATGGAAACGGTGCCGACCAAAGCGCGCGGATTCGTTTCCGGCCTCTTGCAAGCGGGATATCCAAGCGGTTATTTGCTGGCCTCGATCGTGTTCGGCGTTGCCTATCAATATGTCGGCTGGCGCGGCATGTTTTTCATCGGCGTGGCCCCGGCTCTCCTGGTCCTTTACGTGCGTGCGCATGTACCTGAATCACCCGCATGGAAAGCGATGGAGAAGCGGCCTCGGCCAAGTTTGCTGAAGACGCTCAAGCAAAACTGGCAACTGTCCGTCTATTCCATCATCCTGATGACGGCATTCAATTTCTTTTCGCACGGCACCCAGGATCTTTACCCCACCTTCCTGCGCGAGCAACATCACTTCGATCCCCATACGGTTTCGCTGATCACCATCGTCCTGAATATCGGCGCGATTTGCGGCGGCCTCTTCTTTGGGTCGATGTCCGAAAAAATCGGGCGTCGCTGGGCAATTTTCATCGCCGCGCTGATCGCATTGCCGGTATTGCCGCTGTGGGCGTTCTCGAGCGGTCCGGTTGCGCTCGCGGCCGGCGCATTTCTCATGCAGATATCGGTGCAGGGCGCGTGGGGTGTCATCCCCGTTCATTTGAACGAGATCTCCCCCGACGAAATCCGCGCCACCTTCCCTGGACTCATCTATCAACTGGGGAACTTGCTGGCATCGGTGAATGCGACCATGCAGGCGTCGATTGCCGTCAAGAACGGGGATAACTATGGACTCGCAATGGCGCTCGTTGGCGGCACGGTCGCCGTGGTGATCGCTGCGCTGATTTTCTTCAGCCGCGAAAGGCGAGGTATCGACATGACCGAATCCGCCGAGCAGGTAGTGGCACGCGCTTCCACTTAAGCTTCCATATAGGCTTCCATAAGGCTTCCAGCTCCTTCCGGGGTGCCGTCCGGCACCCCGCTTTTCGCTCCCCTTCGCCGCACGATCGTTCTCTTTCTAGAGAGCACGCTCCATTAAATGGCTTGTCCATCCGGCCAAAGGTTTTTATCTTCGGTTAAACGCCCGTTTCAATCAGAGGCCAAAACTATTCCGGAGACGCCAGTGCCCAGCCGTTCCATCCCGTCCATCCGCCCCGCCGACACCAAGACCCGACTGCTCGATGCAGCCGAAGCGCAGTACATCGACTCGGGCTACGAGGCCATGTCATTGCGCTATATCACGGCGCGCGCGAACGCCAACCTTGCTGCAGTGAACTACCACTTCGGCGGCAAGGACGCGCTGATTCACGCCATGCTGACGCGGCGTCTCGACGGTCTTAACCGCAATCGCCTCGTGTTGCTTGAACGCTTCCAGTCGATGCACGGCGCGCAACTCACATGCGAACACATTCTCGGCGCGATGTTCATTCCGGCGTTGCAGCAGTCGCGTTGCCCTGAGAGAAGCGGCCCGGCGTTGCTGCGTCTGCTCGGACGCGCGTACACGGACCCGTCGCCGTTCATTCGAGCTTACCTGCGCACGATGTACACCGACGTCGCCGAACGTTTCTTCTGCGCCTTCCAGAGCGTGCTGCCGCACTTGCCGCGCGAAGAACTCGGCTGGCGGTTGCACTTCTGCATTGGATCGCTATCGGGCATTCTCGCTGGTGCCGACACGAACAGCCTGATCGATGACTTTACGCAGGGGCGGCGCCTCGAAGATCCGCAATTAATAGGACGTCTTGCGCTCATCATGGTGGCGGCGCTCAAGGCGCCGCAAGCCGTGACACGCGAGATGTGTCCGTTCCAGTCGATGTTCGCCGAATGCAACGCGGCGCCGATCGATACGAAGGAACCGCAACCAGCGTTGGCCTGAAACGCGGACCGAAAGACGGGTACACAATGTGCTGATGAATGTGTATTTGGCGCACTGGCACACTGGTTCTCCGTCGTCACCGCGTGACCCGAGCATCGGACACTATCAGGAGAGGTCGTCATGACAGCCAGCTTCGTGATTGCATTGTTCATAGTGAGCGGCGCGTTGATCTATATCCAGGCGCCAGCGACCGCATGGCTCGTGTGGGCCTTGATCTGGATCGCGGCCGGATGGCTCGCCGGCATCGCCGGGCCGGTTGTCACCACGCTTCTCGCCATCGTTTTTGTGGTGCCCGCGTTGATACTCGCAATCAAGCCGCTGCGCCGCGTGATCCTGACCCGATCCATCTTCGATCTCTTCCGCAAGATCCTCCCGCAGATGTCCCCGACCGAACGCGACGCCATTGAAGCGGGAACGGTCTGGTGGGACGCGGCGCTTTTCTCGGGACGCCCCAAGTGGGACACACTGCTTGAAACCGGTGCGCCGGTCTTGACGGCGGAAGAACGCGATTTCATCGAAGGGGAATGCACCCAGCTCTGCGATATCGCCAATGACTGGGAAACGACCGCCGTCTGGCAGGATCTCTCGCCAGCAGCGTGGGCGTTCATCAAGTCAAAGGGCTTTCTCGGCATGATCATTCCGAAGCAGTACGGCGGCAAGCAGTTCTCCGCTTATGCCCATTCGCAAGTGATCATGAAGCTCGCCACGCGTTGCTCGGCGGCCGCCGTTTCCGTGATGGTGCCGAACTCGCTCGGTCCTGCCGAGCTGCTGATGCACTACGGCACGCAAGCGCAAAAGGACCACTATCTGCCGCGCCTCGCGCGTGGCGATGAAATCCCCTGCTTCGCGCTGACCAGTCCTTATGCGGGATCGGACGCGGCTGCGATTCCGGATATCGGCATCGTGTGCAAGGGTGTGTTCGAAGGCCGCGAGACGCTCGGCTTCCGGGTGACCTGGGAAAAGCGTTACATCACGCTTGGGCCCATCGCAACCGTCCTGGGTCTTGCGTTTCGTGCGCTCGATCCGGACCATCTTCTTGGTCCCGCCGACGAACCCGGCATCACCTGCGCGCTGATCCCGACGAAGCATCCCGGAGTCAACATCGGGCGTCGTCACTGGCCCCTGAATGCGGTGTTCCAGAACGGGCCGAACTGGGGCCACGAGGTGTTCATCCCGATGGACTGGGTCATTGGCGGACGCGATCAAGTGGGCAACGGCTGGCGCATGCTGATGGAATGTCTTGCGGCCGGACGGGCGATTTCGCTGCCGTCGTCGAATGTGGGGATGGCCAAGCTCGCTGTCCGCGGGACGGGCGCGTATTCGGCGGTGCGCCGGCAGTTCCGTACTGCGATCGGCAAGTTCGAGGGTGTGCAGGAAGCGCTCGGACGCATGGGCGGCAACCTTTATGTCATGGACGCGGCACGGCGCTTGTCGGCGCAAGCGGTGGATCTGGGCGAGAAACCATCGGTGATATCGGCGATCGCGAAATATCACATCACCGAACGCGCGCGCAAAGTCATCAACGACGGCATGGACGTGGTCGCAGGAAAAGGCATCTGCATGGGGCCATCTAATTTCCTGGCTCGGGCATATCAGCAAGTGCCCATCTCCATCACCGTGGAAGGCGCGAACATTCTCACGCGCAGTCTGATCATCTTCGGTCAGGGCGCGATACGTTGTCATCCTTACGTGCTCAAGGAGATGGCCGCAACACGCGATTCGGACCGGGCCAAAGGGCTGCGCGATTTCGATAACGCCTTCTTCGGCCACGCCAGTTTCACGGCATCGAACATGGTGCGCAGCCTTGTATTCGCGCTGGGCGGCAGCGTGCTGATTCCGAAACCCGCCCGCGCCGATTCACGTCTTGTGCCCTACTACCGCGCATCGACACGCATGGCGACGGCGTTTGCCCTGCTCGCCGATGTCTCGATGTTCGTGCTCGGCGGCGAACTGAAGCGGCGAGAGCGTTTGTCGGCAAGACTCGGCGATATCCTCTCGCAGCTTTACCTGATCTCAGCGACGCTCAAGCGTTTCGAAGACGACGGCCGCCGCGACGCCGATCTCCCGCTCGTGCGATGGGGCGTCGAAGACGCGCTGCATCAGGCGCAATCTGCTTTCGATGCCGTGTTGTCAAACTACCCGAACCGCGTCGCCGCAGGCGTCGTGCGCGTGCTCGCGTTCCCGTTCGGCCTGCCGCATCGCGTGCCGGGCGACCGGCTCGGAACACTGATTGCCGAGTTGATGACCACGCCCGGCGAGGCGCGCGAACGCCTGATCGCGGACTCATATGCGCCTGATGCGAGCGTCGATCCGATTGGTTACGGCGAGCTGATGTTCGCGCTCAATCCGCGATACGCTCAGATCGAGCTCAAGCTGCGCGACGCGGTCAAATCAAAACACATTCCGCCGATGCCCCAAAGCCTGCCCGACCTCGATGCCTGGGCGGCAGATTGCAAAGCGAAGGGTTTTATCGATGCAGACGAAGCTCAGGTACTCTCCGACTACGCGCGTTACGGCGTGGAAGTCGTGAAGGTGGACGACTTCGGAGCGGATTTCGGTATGCTCGATGCGTTGCAAAAACGCCATGAGGCGCTCGCGAACGAGCCGGAGGCAATCCCGGCATGATCCCGAATGCATCTAAAGCACTTAATACACCTTAATGCACGCGCCCAGGCGCACATCAGGCAGTGATGACAGACCGTTATCTCGACTTCGTCAACAAACCGTTTGGTGCGAGCGTCGCGCGTTCCATCGGGCTGCCCCGGCCGGAAGTGCTGCGGCGGCATGCGCAAGGCCGCGCGGAATTCGGCGGGATCGCAGCAATTGGCGCGGGGCCATCGCCTACGCTGTTCGAGCCGTTGATGACGCTGCTGGGTTCTGTCGGCATGACGAGTGTTGCGCATGAAAGCGCGTTGAGCTGGTTGCCAGTGGCGGCACGCCATAACGCAATGAGCGGCCGCTTCGAACCGCGTTCGCCCGATGCGCCGCCGAACGATCGCGTACAAGCGCTCATCTTCGATGCCACGGGCATAGCCGACAGCACGCACTTGCATGCGCTCTACGGCTTCTTCCACGATGCCATCCGGTCCGTGGCAAAAAGCGGCCGCATCATCGTGCTCGGATTGCCGCCGGAATCGTGCGCGTCCCCGAAGACGTGGACGGCGCAGCGCGCCCTGGAAGGCCTGACTCGTTCGCTTGGCAAGGAGGCGCGTGGCGGCATCTCGTCGAATCTCGTGCAGGTGGAACCCGGCGGCAACATGGAAGGTGCGTTGCGCTTCCTGCTGTCGCCGCGCTCGGCGTATGTATCGGGACAAGTCATTCGTATCGATGCGACGCCCGCTTCGCCACCCGTCGACTGGAATCAGCCTTTGGCGGGCAAGCGTGCGCTGGTGACGGGCGCAGCGCGCGGCATCGGGGCAGCGATCGCGCATGTGCTGGCCGAACGCGGCGCGCATGTGATCGGGCTCGATGTAGCCGAGGCGCAGGATGCGCTCGACCAGACCATGCTCGCGCTGGAAGATGCGTGGCCGTCGCAGGGCGCGCATACGGCGCTGCTTGCGGACATCGCCGCGCCTGACGCGCCTGCCACGATCTCGGCCGCGCTGGCGGCGTTCGGCGGTATCGATATCGTCGTGCATAACGCCGGCATCACCCGCGACAAGACCATCGCGAAGATGACCGGGGCTGCGTGGGACAGCGTGATCGACGTGAACCTGTCGGCGCAGGAACGCATCGATGAAGCGCTGCTCGAAAAGGATGTGCTGCATATGGGCGGCAGGATCATAGGCGTATCGTCGATAAGCGGCATCGCCGGCAACCTCGGCCAGACGAACTATGCGACCTCGAAGGCCGGCGTGATCGGCCGCGTGCAAGGCATGGCGAAGCTCCTCGCTGCGCGAGGCATCACGATCAACGCGGTAGCGCCGGGGTTTATCGAAACGCATATGACCGCGAAGATTCCGCTGGGGCTTCGGGAAGCGGGACGTCGCATGAATTCGATGAGCCAGGGCGGCTTGCCTGTCGATGTCGCCGAGACGATCGCGTGGCTTGCGAGCCCGGCGTCGAGCGGCATTACCGGCAACGTCGTGCGCGTATGCGGTCAAAGCCTGATCGGAGCATGAACATGATGCTTGCTTCAGGCGCGGCGCGCATGCGCACGGTGATCGTGGACACCTTGCCGCCGCCGGCGAAACTCTACGGCCGCGCGTTGCAAGGCATCTTCAAGCGTGGCGTCGGCGCGGCAGAGTTGCCCTCGCTTCGGCTCGTGCGGCCCAAGGTGCCGCTCGATCCCGAGCAGATCGGCCGGTATGCGCGCGTGTGCGGATTCATTCCCGAACATGGCGTGCCGCCCACGTTCCCGCACGTGATGGCGTTCCCGCTGCATCTGATGCTGCTCACCGATACCGCGTTTCCGTGGCCCGCAATCGGCCTCGTGCATATATCGAATACGGTGCATATGCGACGTACCTTGCATTCGGGACAGACGCTGCGCATTGAAGTGGAAAGCGGCGCGCTCATACCGCACGACAAAGGCCAGGCGTTCACGCTGCATACGCGTATCTATAGAGGTGGCGAAGCGGTGTGGGACGCCGACAGCATTTATCTGAAGCGTGGCGTGGCCAATCGTGCGGGCGGTGCGAGCGGTGCTCCCGTTGCGGAAGCATCCGGCATCGAAGCGCCCGTGCTGACACGTGAAGCACGCTGGCAACTGCCCGCGCAACTCGGGCGTGACTACGCGAAGGCGTCCGGCGACTTCAATCCCATCCATCTGCATGCACTCACCGCAAAAGCCTTCGGCTTCCCGCGCGCCATCGCTCATGGGATGTGGACGCTTGGCCGGACCGTCGCGGCGTTGCAGCCCTGCAAGCAACTGGGTTCTGCAAATATCAGCGGCGAGTTCAAGTCGCCCATTTTCCTGCCCGCCGAAACCACGCTGTGGACCGCGGCATCATCGACCACGGCGCGCGACTTCGAAGTCCGCGATCTTGCCGGCGAAAGGCTGCATCTGCACGGCCGCTTTGATTGGGAACTGTCATGACTACGAGCGCCCTTCCCGCTGTGCGTCGCGTGGCGATCATCGGCAGCAACCGGATTCCGTTTGCGCGCTCGAACACGGCGTATGCGGCGGCATCGAATCAGGACATGCTGAGCTTCGCGCTGCAAGGGCTCGTTGATCGATACGACCTCCATGGCCTGCGCCTGGGCGAAGTCGCGGCGGGCGCGGTCGTCAAGCACTCGCGCGACTTCAACCTCACGCGCGAAGCCGTGCTCTCAACCACGCTCGCGAAAGAAACGCCCGCGTACGATGTCAGCCAGGCATGCGGCACGGGCCTCGAAACTGCCATCCTGGTTGCGAACAAGATCGCGCTTGGACACATCGATGCAGGCATTGCAGGCGGTGTCGATACGACGTCCGACGCGCCTATCGGCGTCAACGAACGGATGCGCAAGATCTTGCTGGAAGCCAACCGCAGCAAGTCGGCGGCGCAGCGCATGAGCGCGCTTGCGAAGCTGCGGCCGGGCATGCTGGTGAAACCCGCGTTGCCGCGCAACAGCGAACCGCGCACGGGTTTATCGATGGGCGAGCATTGCGAACTGATGGCGAAGCGCTGGAAGATACCCCGCGAGGCGCAGGACGAACTTGCGCTCGAGAGTCATCGCAAACTCTCCGCCGCTTACGAGCGCGGTTTCTTCAACGATCTCATGACGCCCTACAAGGGCCTCTCGCGCGACAACATCCTGCGGCACGATCTCACGCTTGATCGCTTAGCCGCGCTCAGACCTGTCTTCGATCGTGATGCCGGCACGCTCACTGCCGGCAATTCCACGCCGCTCACCGATGGCGCGTCGGCCGTCCTGCTCGCATCCGACGATTGGGCTGCCGCGCGCAACTTGCCCGTGCTCGCGTATCTCACTTACTCGGAAACGGCGGCCGTCGATTTCATCGACAAGAAGGAAGGCTTGTTGATGGCGCCTGCCTATGCGGTTCCGCGTATGCTCGAACGCGCGGGACTCGGCCTCGCGGACTTCAGCTTCTATGAAATCCACGAAGCTTTCGCCGCGCAAGTACTGTGTACGCTCAAGGCATGGGAAGACGATGAATACTGCCGCACGCAGCTCGGTCTCGACGGCCCTTTTGGTTCGATCGACCGGTCGCGAATGAACGTGAACGGCGGGTCGCTGGCGGCAGGTCATCCGTTTGCCGCGACGGGTGGACGAATCGTGGGCGCGCTTGCAAAGATGCTCGCGGGCGAGCCGGATACGCCCGGCGCAACCACGCGCGGCCTGATATCGATTTGCGCCGCGGGCGGCCAGGGCGTGGTCGCTATCCTCGAACGATGACCGTCAGAAACAGGGCCTTGCAGCGCCCAAGCACATAAAGTGCTGCTCCGTGGAATTTCGGGGCGCTCCGAAGCGTTGTGTCACAGATAAATACCCGGCGAATAAACCGCCGTGAACCGCACGACGCCGAAGCAGCCAACAGCCAGAACGCCGAACGATTGGACCACGGAGAATCTCATGCATCGAGTACGACAGCGTCGCCCGCGCGTGTTATCGAATCACGCGGCTACTCGCGCGTGGAGCGTGCTGGGCGCCTTCGCGCTGAGCGCGGCCATGTCAGGACCGGCCAGCGCCCAGGAAGCCGCCAGCGCGGCTTCTGCCGCCAACACGGCCACGCCGTCTCTCCCCACCTCCGCCGCCACATCTGCCGCCGGGCCTGCGCTTTCCGCCAACGCCACGGCCGAACCGCCGAAAACGCCGGCATCGCAGGTCGGAAAGCTTTCACTCGATCGGCAGGTCCGCTGGCTGAGCCGCGCGGCGCTATCCGGCATGCTCGCGAAAATGAGCGACACGGCGCTGGTGTCTTTGTTTCAATCGCTCGATCCGCTTGCGTTGCCGCGTTATCTGAAGGAAGGTCCGAACGGGTACCCGTCGTATGAGTTCACCATGCTGCGGCGCGAGCGCATCGAGGGAAGATGGCCCGACCAACCCGATCACATGCTCGTGCGTGTCACGCGCGACCCCATGCGCGTCTACGCCAAATGGCTGCCCGACGGCGACCACGCGGGCCAGGAAATCCTCTACGACGAAACCACGCGCCCCGACGAAATGCTCGGCCACCTCGGCGGCATTCTCAACGTCATGACGCTCTGGACTGCACTTGACGGGTCGCTCGCGCGCTCGCAATCACGTCATTCCATTCGCGACCTCGGCACCGAATTCATCACGCAGCAGTTCCTTGCAGAAGGCAAGAAGTTCGCCGAAGCGGGCGTGACCCGAGCGAACAATATCGAGGTGAAGACCATCGACGGCGCGCGCGTGGTGGCATTCACTTACGAAACGCCATCGGGTCAGCCACAGTTCTATGCGAAAAAAGAGGTGCTCGGACTCGACCTGAGAAGGCCGTATTTCCGCACCGCCGAATCCTTCGATAACGACGGCAATGTCTTCGAAAGCATCGTTTTCCAGAACATCGCGCCGAAGATTTTCGACGAGGACACTTTTAATCCGAAGAACCCGGACTATCACTTCTAGGCGTGCGCCGCTTCGGCGGTAAGCATTCGTCACATGCTTTATTTCGGTTTTAAGTTTCGCCTAAGACTTCGTCGATACCCTCGCCCCACTTGCATCATGACTGTTGCAGTCAAATCGCCCGCAAAGCACTACGCGTAAAGCATCAACGAAAGGAGTTCGTCATGAACCTCCGCGACGCATCGGCTCCAGTGCGAGCCATCAAGAGATTATTGAGCCATCATGAAATCGCCACGCTGCTGTTGCTGCTGCACGCGCCTATCGATGTGCGTGCTGCCACGCCCGATGTCGCCTCGCTCAGCGAATACGGCTACGTGGAAATGGTGACGCCGGAACCGGGCGAAGCCAAGTTTCGCCTGACCGCCGACGGCAACGCCGTCCTGCGCGGGCTCGGCATCAAGTAACGCACCCCGCTACCCGACAACGCGATCTCTGGAATAATCGATTGACTCGTACATCCGTCAATCGACAAGGAGATCTGCAATGCCTGCCGCTTCATCGTCTACATTACAACCGCGCATTCAACGCGTCCTGCTGACCAACGACGATGGTATCGATGCACCCGGCCTCGCCGTGCTCGAAGCCGTCGCAGCGGAAATCGCCGATGAAGTGTGGGTCGTCGCGCCCGAGCACGATCAAAGCGGCACCTCGCATTCCATCAGCCTGCATTCGCCTTTGCGTGTAAGCCAGCACGGCCCTCGCCGCTTTGGCGTACTCGGCACGCCGGGCGATTGCGTCGTGATGGGCGTGCGACACCTGATGCGGGATGCGCGGCCTACGCTCGTGCTATCCGGCATCAACCGCGGTGGCAATCTCGGTGCGGAAACCATGTTCTCCGGCACGGTTGGCGCGGCCATGACGGGCTTGCTGCTCGGTTTGCCGTCGATCGCGCTGAGCCAGACATTCAGCGATCGCGAGAACGTGCGCTGGGATACATCGCGTGCGCTCGCGCCCGGCGTGATCAGTCAACTGGCTGCCATCGCACACGATGCACCCACTTGCCTCAACGTGAATTTTCCCGATGTCGATGCCGCTTCAGCGGGTCCGCTCACGCCTACGCGTCAAGGCGTGGGACTGGTGGAGGGTATCGATGTATTGCCGCAAACCGATCCGCGCGGACTGCAATATCACTGGCTGCGATTCCAGCGCGGCCCGCGTGAAAATACGCCCGACAGCGAGACGGCAGTGGTTGCATCGGGACGCGTGTCGGTCACGCCGCTGCACTTCGAACGCACCGATGAACGCACCTTCGCGACGTTGACCGCGGCATTGCGTTAAAGGCCTGAATCAGTCGACGGCGCGCGTTTCAGGCTCTTCGTCGAAGATCTGGAACTTGCGCATCTTCTCCCACAGGACCTTGCGGCTGATACCAAGATGACTTGCCGTGTCCTGCCGGCGCCAGCCGTTGGCATCGAGCGCGGCAAGCACGCGATTGCGCTCGTTCATGTCCCACTTGCTGCGGTCCACGACCACTTCCGCGTTGAGGTCCGGCGGCAACGGCTGCGAGGTCCGGGCGAGTGCCAGCAGCCGCTGCAGGCGCGCCGTATCCCACGATCCCACCTGACGCACCGTCACGCCGATACGCTCAGCGAGATTGCGCAACTCGCGGACATTGCCGGGAAAATAACTGTCGGCGACTGCATCAGCGAGCCAGTAGGGAAGCTCGGGCAACGTCGCGAGTTTTTCTTGTCCCACCACCTGTGCAATGAACGACTTGAACAACGCGATCTTGTCGACTGCGCCGCGTTCCTCGAGCGACGGAATCTTCAACTCGATCACCGCCAGCCGATAATAAAGGTCAGCGCGAAACTCGCCGTCCTTCACGAGCTGCGGCAAGCTTTTGTGGCTCGCCGCGACCAGCCGGAAATCCACCTTCGCGGGCGTAGCCGAACCAATGCGCGTCACCGCGCTGTCCTCCAGAACGCGCAGCAATTTGACCTGCTGATAAAGCGGCATGTCGCCGATTTCATCGAGGAACAGCGTGCCGCCATCGGCCTGTTCGAAGTAGCCCTTGTGGGCGATCACGGCGCCTGTGAACGATCCTTTTGCGTGACCGAAGAAAAGGGATTCAAAGAGACCATCGGGGATGGCGCCGCAGTTCACCGGCACGAACGGTCCCTCTGAATAACGCGAGTGGCGCTCGTGCAGCATCTGCGCAATGCGCTCCTTGCCCACGCCGGTTTCGCCGTGCACGAGGACGCTGGTATCGCAATCGGCGAAGGTTTCCACCTCGCGCAGCAAGGTCTGCATGCACTCGGCGTTTGCTATCAACGCGCTCGATTCCTGAACCTCTTCGCCATGCGCGCGAAGCTGTTGAGCAAGCTTCGCCACCATGCGGCGCAACTCGGCGCCGGTAAAGTCGAGCGGCAGGATATGCGAGTAGTCGGTGGGGAAAACCGCGGCATCGCGTTCGCGCGGGGCGGCGCCTACCCAGACGACCGGCATGCCGCGATGTGCTTCCCAGTCGCGCAACGCGAACGCGCCTGTATCGATCACGCTGACACTCACAATGGCAATCGCCTGGCGCTCCGACGTCTGGCTCGAGGCGATCGACATGCCGTCGGCGCGAATCACATCGACTTCGAAACTCGACATGCAGCGCACCACCTGCTCGACGATATCCGCCTTGCCTTCCCACACATAGATATCGAGGTCGTCGATTTTTGTCGCTGGTCTCATTGATCGAATCTCATGGCTTTGATGCGTGTGGTACTTGATAAGGTTATCGGCGTCGATGAAGCGAAGCTTCAGTACTGCAGTTGCGATTGCCCGCATACAGGCGGCAAGCCGTGAACGGTGCTGACGCCGATCTGTGCGCCGAGTAGTTGCAGTATCGGCGTGAGGATGGAGTCAAGCGCATTGAAAACGGGCTTCAGCAAGGGCAACAGAATGGCCAGGACCGGGCCGACAACAAGCTGTCCAAGTACCGAGCCCAGGAGAGTCTGAGCGCCGAACACTTTAAGCGTCAAACCGGTCGGGCTGGAAAGCTGTGTCGCCAGGCCGAGCGTTGCGTTGTATAACACGCCCCCTACCTGGTTCGAATTGGTCGTCTGATAGTCGTCAGTGTTTCCGGAAATACCGTCGAACGTCATGTTCACAGCACTCGATGCCGGCACTGTCGCCGGAAGACCTGCCGCAGTCGTGATGGTCAATACATTAAGCGCGTTGATCAACGTCGCGGGCGAACAACTAAACGGCGTCGCTGCGAAAGGATTGGTGATCGAATCCCCCACGCAAACCTGCGCGATACCAGTCTGGACACCAACCACCGAATTGCTTGCCGCCTGCGTCGAGGCACATTGTGTTGAAACCAGCCAGGCTTGTCCCGGCGCCACGGCTATGTTCACAGGCAGATAAAGGGCTGGTGAGCCCAATCCGAGGGCGGCAAGCGCCGGCACCTGGCCGAGGGAGACTTTTATGGACGCCAGCAACTGTGCCGAACTGGCCACCGTTCGCCACGCGCCAGTCGGCGTCTTGCCGGCCTCGCCGACCGCCAGCACCGGCGGCTGGATGATCTGGACCTGCAGCGACGCAGTCGCCACGCCCAGGTTGAGCGCGGTTCCCACGTTGATAGCCGCCTTCCCCGCTTGCGCAACCTCGGCCGTGACCATCAACGCATCGAACGGACTGATGGTGGCGTGCAAGGCGGATTGTGTATCGGCTAGACCGATTTGCAGCAGCCCCGCCGAGCCGTTTGCCGCGCCTATCGCCAACGTCCCCGAACCCTGGATGTTCGCGTTGACAATGGTCTGCAACGCGCCCACCGCCGCCGACAAATTCGCGTTCAGTACATGGGTGTTCTGCAATGCGGTGAGCGTCAACTTGGCGATCTGGGCCGCGGTGAGATTCAGTGCGAGCAACTGATTCACGGTGCCGACGCCCGCCGCCGTTACCAGGTCGCCGATTTCGATCCGCGATTGCGCAAGCCCCGCATAGCCCGCCGCCGATATCTGCAACGAGTTGATATTCGTCCCCAGCATGGAGTTCAACAAGCCGGTGATGACTGTTGGATCGACGCTTGCCGTAGTCGTGCCAATACTGAACGCGCCCACGTTGATGGCCTGCGCGGTCGCTGTCGCCGTGACCATGCGTCCCGGTCCGGCGAAGAAGTACGGCACTTGCTTCGCCACGGTGACCTGTACCGCGTTCGCGGGCGTACCGGCCGCAGCGAAGTAGGTCGGTCCGGCATAGAGCGTCGGGTCCCAACGGCCGCATGTCGTCGTGATCGTGTTGCTTGTTCCCGAGGCCGTGAAGCCGTTTGCACCGGCGCTTCCCGCAGCGGTTGCCGGAGCCCTCGAACAGGCGTCATCGATAACCTGCACGCCTGCGCTAGCCGCAAGATCCGCCACGCCCTGCAACAGGCGTCGTTGATAGAACACGTTGCCAATATCGATAACGCCCAGCAAGATGACCGCTGCGACCAGCCAGATCGAGGCGATCACGCTCGCAATCCCGCGCTGACGGCGGCGGGATACGGGTCCGGTTGTTATCGATGAGCGGCGCATGTCAGTTCTGTGCCCCGCCACCCGATCCAGCACCCACCTCGCCCACCGACGAATTCAGTTGCGCCGGAATCGGATGATCGAATGACTTGAGGTATCGGCGAAACGCGGCATCGGCCTCGACGCCGAGCATGGGCTGTGCGGGCGCCGCAAGGCGGCCCTCACGCTGCATTGCGAGCCACGCGACAGTTGAATCGCCTATGCGCGTCACAGGCGCCTCGACTGGCTGCTCCATGACGGGTGGCCGCACAACAGTCTCGTACTGCGGTTGTGCCTGCGATTGCGGCTGTGCTTGCGCTTGCGCGGTCAAAGGCGTTTGAACTTGCGTCTGTGCCAGAACGGGTGACGCAAACGGCAACACGCCAATTGCGATCGCAATCATGATCGCGTTATTGCGCATCGATTGAATCCTGCTCATAAGTTTCCCCTTAACGCGCGACGAGTTGCGGCTGGATCGCTGCCGTCGCGCCAGATTGACCGAACGCCTGGCTGCCGAGCGTTTGTGTCAGTGGCAATTGAGCATGAAGCAGCGAGTCGACCGTCTGCGGTGCGTTCGATACCGGCACGCGCGCGCGCTCGGTCGTCGCGGCAGCCACCGCCGCGACGCGTGCTCGCGACGCCTGTGTGGAAGCTGCGGTGATCCGCTGGGCATCGGTGCGAATCGCCTGCTGTACTTCCGGCGAAAATTTCTGTTGTGCGA
>NZ_CAXTGZ010000015.1:0-26190 GCF_964243625.1 uncultured Caballeronia sp. | reverse complement strand
ATTGCAGCGCCTCAAGCGTCAACATCGACGTCGTCGTTCATTCCGATGCCCGACGGCCCCGGGACACCGGTTGTGCGCGCGGCATCGCCAGCGGCGCCTGCTGCCGTGCGTACGCCTGCGGCAGACGCATCTGCCGCAGCGCGTGATCAAACCACACCGGTCACTGAAGCGGTTGCCGCGCACGCCGCGGTCATTCCCGCGACCGCGACCTCTATCACAGCCACGACCAACTCTGCAACCGTACCGACGACCCGCACCGTCGCGTCAGGAGACAGCGCACAAAGCACGGCCCAGCCGAAAGCAATCGCCCGCAACACCATGGATGCCGACGCCGAAGAGCGCGCAATCCTTGAATCCGGCTGGACGAAAGGATCGTCGAAACAACGTCCGCCATCGCAATAGACAGAAACAAAACGCGCAGCACACGATTCAGCAAGGAGACCGGAAGGAGACAACACGGCCGCGCCCGGAGACGCCGGCCACATTGATCAATGCGTGCAATAAACGTAGCCAAACACATTAAAACGATTCAAACAACATCATGCGCAAGACCGTACTCATGCTGTTCGCCCTGCTCGGGCTCGCCGGCTTGGTTGACCGCGCCCATGCGCAATCCGATTTCAAGATCGTCACCGGACCGGAACGCGGTACCTACATCCAGATCGGCCAGGACCTGGCGAAATGGGTCGCGGACCCCGCCAATATCAGCCTGGATGTGCTGGCATCGAAAGGCTCCGCCGAAAACGTGCAACGCATGCGTTACGAACCGGGCGTGAAACTCGCGCTCGTGCAGTCGGACGTGTATCAGGCCTACCTCGATATGGCGAAAGCCGGCAACGCCGAAGCGGGCAAGATCATTCAGCCGCTGCGCCTGATCATGCCGCTCTATAACGAGGAAATCTATTTCGTGGTGCGCTCGGATTCGCCGATCAACTACATCCACGAGATCAAGGACAAGAACATCAGCGTCGGGCTGATCGGCAGCGGCACCGCGCAATCGGCGACCACGCTCTACAAGCTGATGTTCAACCAGCCCATCCCCGAAGCGCAGACGCAGCACTACAGCAATGAGGACGCGCTCGCGAAGCTGATCGTTCGCAAGCTGGATGTGGCCATCATCGTTGCGGGGCAGCCTGCAAAACTTTTTCAGGACCTGAATCCGGAGCTGCTCAGCCAGATCAAGTTGCTGAAGCTCGATCCGTCGGTGCCTGAAACAGCGCGCGCCGAGCAGACGTATTTCCCGGCGACCATCCGCACGGCGAGTTATCCGAACTGGATCAAGGAAGACTCGCCCACGCTGACCGTGAAGGCGTTTCTCGTGACCTACGACTACAACCTGCGCGGCACGGTCGGCGTCATGACGCAGTTCGCGGATTCGTTATGTACGCACTTCGATGAACTGCAGGCCAACGGTCACCCGAAGTGGAAACAGGTGAAGCTCGAGTTGCCGCCGTTGAGCCGTGGCTGGAAATACTATCCGCCGATAGAAAAGCACTTGCGCGCGTGTATCAGGAAGACCGCGGCGGCGGGCTCCGCGGAACCGGCGACACAGCGCGCGCCGAAGCGCGCCTGCACCGATGCCGAAAAAGTACTGATGCTCTGCAACGAATGACTGAAGCGGTGGCAGATTATTTCGTCACCAGTTCCGCTTCCTCAGGCACCGCCGCGCCGCCGACCGGCACGTTACCCGCAACGTCGGCTACGCGCGGCTGCAGCAGCAACGCAACCAGACCGCTCCACCCGGTCTGGTGCGACGCGCCCACGCCGCGCCCTGTATCGCCATGGAAGTACTCGTGGAACAGTACGAGATCGTCCGAACGCGGATCAGCCTGTAATTGTGGGTACGCGGCCATCACAGGACGGCGACCATTCTTGTCTTTCAGGAACAGGCGCGTCAGACGTTTGCCGAGTTCATCGGCGATAGCATTCAGCGATAACTTCTGCCCCGATCCCGTTGGATACTCCACGAGAAAATCTTCGCCGTAGTACCGATGAAACTCGTAAAGAGATTCGATCAGCAAATAGTTGACCGGCATCCAGATTGGGCCGCGCCAGTTCGAGTTGCCACCGAACACACGTGAATCCGATTCCGCCGGCAAGTACTTCACGCAAAAACGATCCCCGTTATGCTGCAGCACGAAGGGTTCGTCCCGATGCACCCGCGACAACGCGCGCACGCCATAGTCGGAGAGGAACTCGCTTTCGTCGAGCATGCGTTTGAGCAGCGCTTTCATGCGGTGACCACGCAGCACGGAAAGCAGCAGGCTGTTGCCCTTGCCCGGCTCATTCCATCGCGATACGAGCTTCGCCAGATCTGGCCGATGTTCGAGGAACCACGTCAGCCGGTCGCGCAATCCCGGCAGATGACCATGCAGATGCTCTTCGAGCACATGGACCGCGAACAATGGAATCAGCCCGACAATCGAACGAATGCGCATGGGCACGCTGGTGCCGTCGGGCAGTTGCAGCACGTCATAGAAGAACTCGTCGCGCTCATCCCACAGACCGGTGTCGCAGGTATCGCTGCTGCTGACTGCTTCCGCGATGTACAGGAAATGCTCGAAGAACTTCACGCCGATATCCACGAACACATGATTCGCGACCGCCAGTTCCAGCGCAATGCGCATCAGGTCCAGCGCGTAAGCGGCCATCCACGCGGTGCCGTCCGACTGATCGATGCGCCCGCCCGTTGGCAACGGCGCTGACCGGTCGAAGATGCCCACGTTGTCCAGCCCGAGAAAGCCGCCCTGGAAGATGTTGCGGCCGTCGGCGTCCTTGCGGTTCACCCACCACGAGAAATTCAGCAGCAGCTTGTGAAAGACCAGCTCGAGAAAATCGCGATCCGGCTTGCCGGTAATGGCACGGTCGATCTCATAGACGCGCCACGTGGCCCACGCGTGGACCGGCGGATTGGCATCGCCAAACGCCCATTCATAGGCCGGCAATTGCCCGTTCGGATGCTGATAACGGTCCTTAACCAGCAGCAGCAATTGACGCTTAGCGAACGCCGGATCGATCAGCGCGAACGCCGCAGCGTGAAAAGCCAGATCCCACGATGCATACCACGGGTATTCCCACTTGTCGGGCATCGAGACGATGTCGGCGTTGCACAAGTGCCGCCAGTCGGCATCGCGGCCACGCTTGCGGCCTGCGGGCGGCGCTGGCTGCAACGGGTCGCCGTCCATCCAGCGCGTGACATCGAACATGTAGAACTGCTTCGACCACAACATTCCCGCGAGCGCCTGACGTTGCACGAGACGTTGATCTGCGTCGTCCATTTCGTGCTGCAGGCCGGCGTAGAACGCATCGGTTTCCGCGATCCGGCGAGCGAACAGCGCGTCGGTATCGAGCGGCTGGCGATCCGTGTCGGCATCGGCTTCGGGACGCCAGCGCATTGTCACGACGCCACGGCCCAGCGCCGGCAATTCGATCCTCACATGCGCGGCGGCACGCGTGCCGGTATCGCGACGGATCGCACTCTCTTCGCCATGCACGATGTAATCGTTGAAGCCGTCCTTGAACGGCCCTGCTCCTTCCGAACCGAACAGACGCCTGACGTTGGTCTCGTTTTCGCAGAACACCCAGTCCACGGCTGCGCCATTACGCGCTTCAGCGGTCACGACCATGGGCGCGTGTCCGTCGCAATGGGCAACTACACGTTTGCTCTTGGCGTCGCCCTTCAAGGTCAGCGACGGCTTCTGCGACTCTTTCCATGACCACGTATTGCGCGCCCAGATTTGCGGCAACAAGTCGATGGCCGCCGCACAGTCCGCGCGGTTCTCGACTGTCACGCGCATCACGATATCTTCCGGCGTGTGCTTCGCATATTCGACGTGGATATCGAAGTACTTGTTGTCTTCGAAGACGCCTGTATCGAGCACTTCGTATTCGGGTACGTCCGCACCGCGCCGGCCGTTTTCCGCGACGAGGTCATCGTAGGGAAACGCTGCGTGCGGGTACTTGTAAAGCATGCGCATATAGGAATGCGTGGGCGCGCCGTCGACGTAGAAATAAAGCTCCTTCACGTCCTCGCCATGATTGCCCTGCGCGTTCGTCAGGCCGAACAAACGCTCCTTCAGGATGGCATCCTGACCGTTCCACATTGCAAGCGAGACGCACCAGTTGAGCTTGTCGTCGCTGAATCCGGCGATGCCGTCCTCGCCCCATCGGTATGCGCGACTGCGCGCATGATCGTGCGGAAAATAGTCCCATGCGGTGCCGTTCTCGCTGTAATCCTCGCGCACCGTGCCCCATTGACGCTCGCTGAGATACGGGCCCCAGCGTTGCCAGCGCGAACAGTCGGTGGAATGAAGACGCGATCCTTCGATGGTGTCGAGCGACTTGGTAGCGCGCAGTGGCGGCATGGTGCGTCCTTAGGCTAGGCGTGACGGTAAGACCGATAATCTAGCGCGTTTGCACGACATCGGCATTAATCGTCATGAATCTGTGGCGAGCAGGCGCTCGAGGCGCATGAGTTCACCGAGCGACCACGCCTGGAATGGCGTGCCGCCGGGCGTGTGCGGTGCATCGCCGTCCGCGACTTCGGAGACATGATCGAGACCCGCCCGATGCAGATGATCGTGCAGCGGTTGCAAAAAGCGTTCACGGGCCTGCGTTCTCGCTGCGGGATCGTCGCGATGCACCCGCAACCACGCTTGCACGAACGCGCCGAGCAGCCACGGCCAGACGGTGCCTTGATGATAGGCGCCATCGCGTTCGAGCGGCGGCCCGGTGTATCGGCCCTTGTAGGCCGGATCATTCGGCGACAGGGTCCGCATGCCCATTGGCGTGAGCAAGAGTTGCTCGCATTGATCGACGATTGCGCGGGCGGTTGCATCGTTGTCGATCAGCGAAAACGGCAAGCCGCCGACAGCAAAAAGCTGGTTCGGCCGGATCGAACGATCGATCTCGCCGGATTCGTGATCCGCGTCCACGACGTCGTAGAGCGCGCCGCTCGCAGGATCAGTGAAACGTTGTTGAAAGGCGTAGGTCGCCCGCGTTGCAGGTTCCGTCCAGCGCGGATTCCACACAGCGGCAATGCGCAACGCATTGATCCACAACGCCTGCACTTCAACCGGCTTGCCGATGCGCGGCGTCACCACCCAGTCGCCCACCTTCGCGTCCATCCACGTCAGTTGCACGCCGGCGACGCCCGCGCGCAGCAGTCCGTCTTTCGGATCGGCGGCGATCTGATAGCGCGTGCCGTTCGTATAGCCGTCGAGGATCGCATCGACGGCTTGCTGCAAGCGGTTCCGGGTGTGTTGCGCAGCATGTCCCGCCGCCAGATACTCGTGCACGGCAATCACGAACCATAGCGACGCATCGACCGAGTTGTACTCCGGCGCACCGCCGCTGTCGGGGAAACGGTTCGGCAGCATGCCTTCCGAGATCGTGCCGGACCATTCGAGCAGGATCGATTCAGCATCGGCGAGACGGTCCGATGCGATCATCAAGCCGCGCATCGCGATGAACGTGTCGCGGCCCCAGTCGGTGAACCATGGAAAGCCGGCGAGGATCGTGCGGCCCTCGTTGCGCGCGACGATGTAGCTATCGGCTGAACGTTGCAGCGCAGATGGAAAGGCAGCGCGGCGCGCTTGCTCCGTGCCTGCAAGTTGCGCGGCGGATCTTGCCGCTCCTTCGTTCGCACTCAACACGAGCACCGCTTCCCCGCGCGATAAATCGAAGGAAAAGACACCCGGCGTCGCGAGGTCCTCGTTGAAGTCCATGCCGCGTTCGCGCTCGGCCGTGTAGCAGAAATTGCGATACCAGTCGGGTGCATGCACATACGTTCCGTTCGATACCGCAACCACCGCCGGCACATCGCCATACGCCTGCCAGCGGATCTGGTCACCCATCCCGGTAAAGTCGAAGTTGAACGCGGGGTTCTCGTGATGCAGCGCGTGATAATCGCGGCCCGACATCAGCGGCCGCACTTTGAGCGTCAACGTGGTGTTGTCCAGGCGCCATCGAAGCACCGTACACGCACTGTCCTTGGCGACAAAGACTTCTGCGGTGAGTACTTGCGTGTCGCTGATCTGATGACGCCAGGTCGGCCACGGTTCGGTATCGAATGAAAGCAGGCTCGCCGATATATCCGGCCACGCCGCTCCGTCGCCATAGCGTTGCATGGTGAGCGGAATGCGCGTGTTTCCCGATGCATCCTCGAGCCAGGCTTCCACGCCGTTCACGAGCACCATGCGTCCCGCAGGCGGATGGGTGGCCGTGAGCAACAGCGCGTGGTATCGGCGCGTGCGCTCGGTGCCGACGGTCCCGGAAGCGAACCCGCCGAAAGCATCGGCTTCGAGCCATTCGTCGTCGAGGCGCCCTTCGCGAGCGGGGGAATCAATGCGTGTCATGTCTTCGGTTGCTGCCGGTAAGTCCTGAGTCCCTTCGCTGCCTGCGCGCGGATCTTGTTCTGTACGAACGACGTCCAGCCGAGCAGCAGACCCTTGAGTCCAAGCGCCTGACGGCTCCAGGCCCAGAGATCGAAGTGATCGTAATGTTCGACGATCAGGCCGTCGCGAATCACGAAACGCGCGTTGATGCGGTTCACGACCATACGTCCCGTCTGCGAAAAACGATAGGTCGCGACCCAGTTTGCAGTCGCCGTTTGTCCGACCGACTTGATGTCGCCAAAGGTCAGCGAAAATTCCGACGCCCGCGCAAGCAACATGCGCCACATGTCGCCCGCTTCACGGCCGCGCAACACGCCGAACACAGGATCGCTGAACTCGACGTCGGACGCATAACATTTCGCCATCGCCTCGGCGTCGGAACGCTGGAAGGCTTCGTAGAAACGCTGGATCAATGCGGCGTTCGGGTCCGTCATGTTCGGTCTCTTCCAGGAGGGTCGGTTGACCGCGGCAACGAGAAGCTTAAACCATGAACATCGATACGGCATGAATGATCAGGCCAACCAGCCCGCCCACCAGCGTGCCGTTCACGCGGATGAATTGCAGGTCGCGGCCCACGCTCAGTTCCACGTCGCGCACGAGCGTGGCGTCGTCCCAGTTGCGCACGGTCGCGGCAATATGTTTCGCGATGCCGTCGCGCAGTTCCGGCGCGAGCGAACGCAGCGCGTCACGCATATGCTCGTTGATCGATTCACGCAACGCAGGATCGTCGCCCAGGGCGGCCGCAAACGATGACGCCGCGCCCGTCACTTTCCGGTTCAGCGTGGAGTCCGGTTGAGATAGATCGCGGCGTAGCCAGTCCTTGAATTCGTCCCACAAGCCGTTCACATAGGTCCGCAACTCGGGACGTTCGAGCCATTCGCGTTTGTGCTGATCGATCCGTTCGCGGAACGCCGGATCGCTCTTCAGCCGTTCGATAAACCCCTCCACCGAGCGGTCGAACGCCTTGCGCCGTTCGTGTTCGGGATCGTCGCTGATGTCGTGCAGCCATTTGGTCGCGCCGCGCACCAGGCCGCCTGCGAACTTGTTACCGAGATCCTCGGCGCTCAGGCCGACAAAACCCAGCATGCCGATGAGCTTCGGATATTCCTCTCCCGCCACTTCGATGATCTTGCCTGCAAGGATCCCCTGCACTTCCTCGCGGTCGAGCCATTGCGCGAGTTCGCGCAGGCCCTCGTCCAGAAGCAGTTGATGGCGGCGGTCCGCCGTCATGGTGGACAGCAATCCGCCGACTGCGCCCGCCAGATCGAACTGTTCGGCACGACGGCGCAGCGCTTCGTGAAGCATGGCCTTGACGCGCTCGTCGTCGATGAACTCCAGCATCTGGCCTGCCGCGGCGACCGCTTTCTTGCCGAGCAGCGCCGCGTTTGCCGGTTCGGCGAGCCAGATAGCAAGGCGACCGGCGGGATCGAAGGCGTTCACCCGGGCGACCAGGGCGTCGGTGCCGAGAAACTTGTCCCGGACGAATTCGGCAAGGTTGTCGGCCACGCGAGCCTTGTTTGCCGGGAGGATGGCAGTGTGCGGAATCGGCAAGCCGAGCGGATGGCGGAACAGCGCGACGACCGCGAACCAGTCGGCCAGCGCGCCGACCATGGCGGCTTCGGCGAATGCGGCGACCCAGGCCCAGGCGCCCACTTCATGCTGACTTTTTGCGAGCACGAACAGCGCGGCTGCCGCCAGCAGAAGGCCGGCGGCGAACCACTTCATTTTCTTCAGTGCGAGAGATTTGTCCTGCGTTGCCATTGCGGTTTTGCGATCTTGTTTAGTGGGACGAGGGCGCCAGCATACCAGCGGGAACGATTCGGGTTTCTCACAAGCCATCACGTTGAAGTTGCAGCAACGTGGCCATCGCTGTGCCGGCAGACTCGATCGGTACGAACACATGATCGTGATACGCCGCCGCGACCACGTTGCAACTGACGTTTGCCTTTCCAAGCGCGGTTGCGAAGGCGGCAGTCAGGCCGACCGCCTGCAGGTCCGAATGCACGGTCAGCGTGATCCAGGCAGCGCGAAACATCGGTTCGATACCGGCTTTCAGCGCCTCGGACTCTTCCAGGATGAGCGTCAGGCCCTCGCGTTCGCGAAAGGTCGCGATGGGCGCGAGGGCGGACATATCGGTATCGAACGGGACGTTCGCGTAGACATACACGCCCGGCTGCAACTCGGGTGACATCGATGCAAGCAAGGTGTTGAGATCGTTGACGGGTATCGACACGGTCGGTTTAGACATCAGTGGGAATCCTTTTCTATTTTTGTCCGCCAGCCAGCCGCGCAATTGGCCGATACACTCGCTTCAGGCAAACCCGAGGAGTGACACCCATGATTTCCGATCGCAGCGAAGTGACTCGCATGATTCTCGCCGCCAAGGTGAGCAAAGGGCTGAAATGGGCCGACGTGGCGGAGAAAGTCGGCTTGAGCAAGGAATGGGTAACGGCCGGCTGCCTGGGGCAGATGACATTCTCCAAAACGCAGGCCGAAGTCGTCGGCGAAGTCTTCGGTCTCTCCGATGAAGCCGTCGCCTGGTTGCAGATTGTGCCCTATAAAGGCTCGCTGCCGAGCGCCGTGCCGACCGACCCGCTGATCTACCGATGGTACGAAATCGTGAGCGTCTACGGGACCACGATCAAGGAACTGATCCACGAGGAATTCGGCGACGGGATCATGAGCGCCATCGACTTTTCGATGGACATCCAGCGCGAACCCGATCCCAAGGGGGACCGGGTCAACGTGGTTTTATCGGGCAAATTCCTGCCCTACAAGAGTTACTGAACTTCCTCGGCCGCAACCGCCGTACCGCGTTCCAGCACCGGCCGCAACGCCGCGCCGGTGTGGCTGCGCGGATTCTTCGAGAGCGTCTCCGGATCGGTCGACGCCACGATCGATCCGCCTTCCGTACCGCCTTCCGGCCCGAGATCGATGACCCAGTCGGCTTCCGCGATCACGTCCAGATCGTGCTCGATCACGACCACGGAATGGCCGCCGTCCACCAGC
Organism: uncultured Caballeronia sp.; assembly: GCF_964243625.1. Classification (NCBI taxonomy): domain Bacteria; kingdom Pseudomonadati; phylum Pseudomonadota; class Betaproteobacteria; order Burkholderiales; family Burkholderiaceae; genus Caballeronia; species uncultured Caballeronia sp. The sequence goes on along the minus strand of NZ_CAXTGZ010000015.1, from coordinate 16,786 downwards.
CTGTGGAGCACGCGGATCAGCTTTGCCACGTCGGCCATATGCAGGCCGACCGTGGGTTCGTCGAGCACGTACAGCGTATGCGGCGCTTTCTGCCCGCGCCGGCCGATATCGTCACGCACCTTCGACAACTCCGTCACGAGCTTGATCCGCTGCGCCTCGCCGCCCGACAAGGTTGGCGATGGCTGGCCCAACGTCAGATACCCCAGCCCGACATCTTTCATTAGTTGCAGCGGATGCGCGATGCTCTGCATGGCGGAGAAGAACTCGACGGCTTCATCGATTTCCATCGTCAGGACTTCGCCGATGTTTTTCCCGCGCCACGTCACCGCGAGCGTTTCCGGATTGAAGCGCTGGCCATGGCAGACATCGCACGGAACCTTGACGTCCGGCAGGAAGCTCATTGCGATGGTGCGCACGCCCTGACCTTCGCACGCGGGGCAGCGTCCGTCGCCGGTGTTGAACGAGAAGCGCGACGGCGAATAACCGCGTGCGCGCGATTCGAGCGTATCGGCGAACAGCTTGCGGATGGTGTCCCACATGCCGATATACGTGGCCGGACACGAACGCGGCGTCTTGCCGATCGGCGTCTGATCGACTTCGAGCACACGGTCGATCGTTTCGAAGCCGGTCACGTCCGTGCAGCCCTGCCAGCGATGCGTGACATCGAACTTCGGACGCGGCGCTTCCCGCGACAACACGCTGGAACGGTTACGTGCGGGCATGTCGGCTTGCGCGGTCTTGCGTGCGCGGCGCGTTGCCGGCGACGACAGCACCGAGCGGCCCACGGCGTCGAGCAGATTGGTCATCAGCACGTCGCGCGCGAGCGTCGACTTGCCGGAACCACTCACGCCGGTGATCGCAATCAGGCGTCCGAGCGGCATGCTCGCCGTGACGTTGCGCAGGTTGTGCAGCGTTGCGCCATGTACCGTGAGCCAGTTTTCCGGCGTTGCGGCGCGTTTGGCGGTGGGCGTCTTTACTTCGCGGCGCGGTTGCAGCGGATGCTGGATCGGGTTTGCCAGGAACTGACCGGTAAGCGAATCGGGTTGTGCTGCAAGGTCTGCAACACCGCCCTGCGCCACGACCGTACCGCCGCGTTTTCCCGCACCCGGACCAATGTCGATGATGTGATCCGCGCGGCGAATCGTGTCCTCGTCATGTTCCACGACGACCAGCGTATTGCCTTTGTCGCCGAGCTTTTTGAGCGCGTCGAGCAGGATCTTGTTGTCTCGCGGATGCAGGCCGATAGTCGGTTCATCGAGCACGTAACACACACCTTGCAGGTTGCTGCCGAGTTGCGCCGCAAGCCGGATGCGCTGCGCTTCGCCGCCGGACAAAGTCGGCGCTGCGCGGTCGAGGCTCAGATAACCGAGGCCGACTTCTTCGAGAAACTGCAGACGTCCTTCTATTTCGCTCACCACGTCACGCGCGATATCCGCATCACGTCCCTTGAGCTTCAGCTTGTTGACCCAGTTGCGCGTGGCGGTGACCGTCCATCGGCCGATTTCGGTGATCGGCTGATTGCCGAACGTCACCGCACGCGCGACTTCGTTCAGGCGCGTGCCTTCGCAATCCGGACATGGCTGATCCCCGACGTCATCAGGCTCCTGTTCCGCCGATGGAATCGTTTGTTCGCGGCCGCGAACGTCTTCGGAGAGCAAGGTGTCATCATAGGCTTCGCGCTGCTCGCGCGTGAGCTTGACCCCCGTTCCCACGCACGTGTGGCACCAGCCATGCTTGCTGTTGTACGAGAACATGCGCGGATCGAGTTCGGGATAACTCGTGCCGCAAACCGGACACGCGCGCCTGGTCGAGAACACGCGGATCTCGCCGACGTGCTTCGTGCCGTTCTTGCCGCCGTTCAGCGCGCCATGCAGATCGTCGAGCGGCGCGAGCAGATGCATCACGCCCTTGCCGAGTTCCAGCGTGTCTTCGAGCATCTTCCTGAGCGATGCTTCGTCATTCACGCTGACGATCAGATCGCCAACCGGCAACTCGATAGTGTGTTCCTTGAAGCGGTCGATCTTCGGCCACGGATCGACGGAGAGAAACTCGCCGTCCACGCGCAGATGCGTATGGCCGCGCGTTTTTGCCCACTTCGCAAGGTCGGTGTAGATCCCTTTCCGGTTCACGACGAGCGGTGCAAGCAGGCCGATATGCTGGCCTTTGAAGTCACGCAGGATCTGCGCGACGATCGATTCAGGACTTTGCGCGGCGACTGGTGCGCCATCGTGGATGCAATGCTGGATGCCGAGCTTCACATACAAAAGCCGCAGGAAATGCCAGACTTCCGACGTGGTTGCGACCGTGCTTTTCCGGCCGCCGCGCGACAACCGTTGTTCGATGGCAACCGTCGGCGGAATGCCATACACGGCGTCGACTTCGGGACGCCCGGCCGGTTGCACGATGGAACGTGCATACGCGTTCAGTGATTCGAGGTAACGGCGCTGGCCTTCGTGGAACAGGATATCGAAGGCAAGCGTCGACTTGCCCGAACCCGAGACGCCCGTGATCACGTTGAACTTGCCGTGCGGGATATCCACGTCGAGCGACTTGAGATTGTGCTCGCGCGCATTGACGATGCGCACCACGTCTTCGCCCTGCAGCGCACGGCGCGCAGCCGCCACTTCGGCCGTAAGCTGCAACGGCACGCCCGATGCCCGCTTCTGCGCGGCGCCCGGCGCCATGGCTTCCTCGTAATCGAGCAAGGCCTTGCCCGTGTGCGATTGTTCACAAGCGGAGACATCGTCCGGTGTGCCTACGCAAACCACCAGGCCGCCTGCGTCACCACCTTCAGGACCCAGATCGATGATCCAGTCGGCCGCGCGGATCACGTCGAGGTTGTGCTCGATCACGATCAGCGAATGGCCGCGTTCCAGCAGACGCCGAAGCGCTTGCATGAGCTTGGCGATGTCATCGAAGTGAAGACCGGTCGTGGGTTCGTCGAACATGAACAGACGGCCCGGCTTGTTGCCGCTCGCTTGTGCCGTTTCCGCGAGGAAACCCGCCAGTTTGAGGCGTTGCGCTTCGCCGCCGGAAAGCGTCGGGACGGGCTGTCCGAGCTTCACGTATTCAAGTCCAACGTCCACGATAGGCTGCAACACCCGCAGCACTTCCTTGTCCTTGGCGAAACATGCGACGGCTTCGCTGACGGTCAGGTCGAGCACATCGGCGACGCTCAGGGAACGGCCATCGCGCTCGATCTGCACATCGAGGATTTCCGCACGATACCGCCGGCCATCGCAATCCGGGCAACGCAAATACACATCGCTCAGGAACTGCATTTCCACGTGCTCGAAGCCCGAGCCGCCGCAGGTCGGGCAACGGCCGTCGCCGGAGTTGAAGCTGAACATGCCCGCGCTGTAACCGCGTTGCGCCGCCAGCGGCGCCTTTGCGAAGAGCTTGCGAATTTCATCGAAAGCGCCAACGTAGCTCGCCGGATTCGAACGCGCCGTGCGACCGATCGGCGACTGATCCACGAAGATCACTTCGCTTAATTCGTCCGCGCCTTTCAGCGCGCGAAATGCGCCCGGCGTTTCCGTTGCCTTGCCGAAATGACGCAGCAAGGCTGGCGCGAGGACATCCTGGATCAGCGTCGATTTGCCCGAACCCGATACCCCCGTCACGCACACCAGACGCTGCAGCGGAATCTCGACCGTGACATCGCGCAGGTTGTGTTGCGTCGCACCTTCGAGCACGAGCCGCGGCGTCTTTGCATCGACTGCGCGGCGCTGCCAGTTCGACACATGCGCTACGTGCTTGCGGCCGCCAAGATAAGCGCCAGTGAGCGTGTCGCTATGTTCAATGTCGTTCGGCGATCCGTCATACACGATCGAGCCGCCGCGTTCGCCGGGGCCCGGACCCATATCGATAAGACGATCCGCCGCCAGCATCACCGACGGATCGTGCTCGACGACCACCAGCGTGTTGCCCGCATCGCGCAGCCGGTGCATTGCCTCGACAATCCGGTTCAGGTCGCGCGGATGCAAGCCGATGCTCGGTTCATCGAGCACGAACAGCGTGTTCACGAGCGACGTGCCGAGCGCGGTCGTCAGGTTGATCCGCTGCACTTCGCCGCCCGACAGCGTGCGGCTCTGGCGATCCAGCGTGAGGTAACCGAGGCCGACATCGCAAAGATACTTGAGGCGGGTGCGGACTTCGTTGTGCAGCAGCTTGAGCGCGTCGTCGAGCAACGTGCTTGGCAGTGTCAGCGAATCGAAGAACCGGCGAATCCGGTCGATCGGCATCAGCATCAGGTCGTGCAGCGTGAGGCCGGGCAGCGCTTCGAGTTGCGGACGTGTCCATTCCACGCCGGCCGGCAGGAAACGATCGGCCGGACTTAACACGGCGTCCGCCTGGTCCTTCGTACCAAGACGCCACAGCAGCGCTTCGGTTTTCAGCCGCGCGCCTTCGCACACCGGACACTTCGTATAGCTGCGATATTTCGACAGCAGCACGCGGATGTGCATCTTGTACGCCTTCGATTCCAGGTAATCGAAGAAACGCTGCACGCCGTACCACTGGTTCTGCCACTTGCCCGTCCAGTCCGGCGAACCGTTGATCACCCAGTCGCGTTCCTTTTGCGTCAGGTCGCTCCAGGGCACCCCAAGCCGAATGCCGGCCTTCGCGCCGTAGCGCAACAGGTCGTCCTGATTTTCCTGCCATGCGGGCGTCTGCATCGTCTTGATCGCGCCGCCGCGCAGCGTCTTGCGTTCATCGGGGATCACGAGACCGAGATCCACGCCGATCACGCGGCCAAATCCACGGCACGTTTCGCACGCGCCGTACGCCGAGTTGAACGAGAACAACGCGGGTTGCGGATCGGCGTAGCGAATATCGCTTTCCGGGCTGTGAAGGCCGGTGGAGAAGCGCCACGTGGGAACGTCCGTTGGCTTGTCGCCGTCTTCCGCGCCCGGCTCCGGCAACACATACACATTCACACGCCCCGTGCCGCGCAGCAATGCGCCTTCGATCGCCTCGAGCGCCCGCGACCGTTCCGTGTTCTGCAAACGGAACCTGTCGGCGACCACATCGAGCATCTGCCGGCCGTCCTGATGCCGCTTGGCCTGCACGCGCGTATAACCGCTCGCGGAAAGCCATTGCGCGACTTCTTCGTCGCTCGCGGACTCGGGCAGCTCGACCGGGAACGTGATCGCAATACGCGGATCGTTCGCCTTCGTGCGCTCCAGCAATTCGACGTAGATGGTCTCCGGCGTGTCATGCCGGACCTGATGCGAGGTCTTTTTATCGAAGAGCTCGGCAGCGCGCGCATAGAACAGCTTCAGGTGATCGTTCAGCTCGGTCATCGTGCCGACGGTCGAGCGCGAACTGCGCACCGGATTCGTCTGGTCGATGGCAATCGCCGGCGGCACGCCGTCCACGCGATCCACCTGCGGACGATCCATCCGGTCGAGGAATTGCCGCGCGTAGGCGCTGAACGTTTCGACATATCGACGCTGGCCTTCGGCGTAGAGCGTGTCGAAAACAAGGCTCGATTTACCCGAGCCGGAGGGACCGGTCACCACGGTCATCTGGCCCGTGTACAGGTCCAGGTCGATATTCTTGAGATTGTGCTGGCGAGCGCCGCGAATGCGGATTGCGTTGTTGGATGCCAATTTTTCCTAACCGGTTCAATGAGTTAGATCGTCCACCGAAGCGTCGGTACCGCGTACGGCTCGCGCTGGAGCCGCTGCTGTGCAAAGCACTTCGATGAGATAACTGCGGAAGTATCCAATACTGTACACCCGTACAGTGTTTTTGGCAGACCGAGCCGGCGGCCAGGATGACCTACGACACGAATGGCAGCTTTACATCACGAGCTGCATCGAGCATTGAGACGGTGATCTTCCGGACTTCCAGCTTGCTCTGCGTGATATGGGCACGCAGCAAGATGGATGCCTCAGTCAGGCGTTTGCGTTCGATCAGATGCAGCATGGTCGAATGTTCGTCGTAAGTCGCGCTGGTCCTGTGCGGCTTCAGAAAATCGAGGCGGCGCACGATGCGGATGCGTTCTGTCACATCGTTATGCACGCGGACCATCTCGGCATTCCCCGTTGCGGACACCACTCGCCGATGAAAATCCTCGTCCATGCCGAACATTTTCACGGCGTCGGATTCACGGGCTTCGGGCTCGACGCACCAGATTGCCTTGAGCGCATCGATAGCAACGCGCGCCGCGTCGCCGCCCGCAGTCATTCGTTCGAGCGCAGCGAGTTCGAGCACGATGCGCAGATCGTAGAGCTGGTCCATCTGATTGAAGTCGATCGTCGCGACCTTCCAGCCGCGCCGGAAACCTACTTCGAGGTAACCCTCGCGTTGCAGGCGGAACAGGCCGTCGCGCATGGGCGTGCGCGATACACCGTAATACTGCGCGATACCGTTCTCAGAAAAGCGGTCGCCCGGAAACAGCCTGAAGTTGAAGATGTCGTGCTTCAGCCGCTGATAAACCTGTTCGGCAAGGGGATTGGCCGCGTTCGGCTCAACTATTTCAATACCCGCTTCAATCGTGTCTTCCTGCATTCGCGCTCCCGTTTGTTCTTATTATCGGCGTTTCAGGGTTCGGGAATCAGGCTGACGTGCGCGGCGACGATTTTCCAGTTGCCGTCATCGCCAATGCGAGCCCAGCTTTGCATCTGCCTTCCGATCAACGGCGTGGTATCGCTCGTGAATTCAGTGCTGACGGTTGCGAAGTCCGCGCCAAAAGTCGTGACGATGGTCCGGTGCAACTTGCGCGAAGCCGGCACCGGCGCGCACGTCTCGCGCCATTGGCGGATGGCGTCGCCCCCATGCTGGATCTCGGCAATGCCATAACGCACGGTCTCGGTTGCATTCCAGAACAGTGCATTCATGGTCTCGATGTCGTTGGCGACCAGCGCGCGTTCATATTCGACGAACGCCGCGCACACTTGTGCGATCACCTCGGGCTGGTTGATCGGCAACGTCATGACTTACCCTTGTAGGTGCGCTCGGGCGGCGCGAAACCGCAGGACGTTCCGTCTGTTACCTTCACGCCGTCTTCCCATGGCAACCGATATTCACCATGCACCATGTCATGCATGAACGTGTACGGGCAATCCTGCGCGCCGCCCTTCACGGCAACATATCCGCGATGCCCGAACTGATAGATGTTGTTCTCGACGCCCCAGTTCAAGCGCGCTTCGCGAACGAGGTCAGGCCGCATTTCACAAGTGATGATTTCGTCCGGCCGGTGACTGCCGTCCACCATCACCGTGCCATCGAAATCGCAGAACATACCTTCGCCCATGGAATCAAAACTGCCGTCGGTGCCGCAGAGACACACGCTTGCCGTTTGCGCGAGGTTCTGGAATGCGTTCGACTGGTTCGTGATACGCCATGCGTGGCGTATCGGCGCGGTATATCCCGCTGTGCGCAGAATGATTTCCGCGCCCTTGTACGCGGCTTCGCGCGCCATCTCGGGGAACATGCCGTCGTGGCAGATGATGAGCGAAAGCACCGCACCCTTCGGCCCGATGCACACCGGAACCCCTATGTTTCCAGGCTCCCACGGCTCGACTGGCACCCATGGATGCAGCTTGCGATAATAAAGTCTGACCTCGCCGGTATCGTCGATGATCAGTCCGCTGTTGTACGGATTGCCGCCCGGGTTGAGTTCCATGATCGAGAAGCAGCCCCAGATCCTGTGCTCGATACACGCTGCCTTGAACGCCGCTACTTCGGGACCATCGAGCGTACACATGATGGCGTCATCCGTGCGCATGGAGAGACCATGTAGCGCGTACTCCGGAAACACGACGAGGTCCATCGCCGGATTGTTGCGTCGCGCCTTGCCGACCATTGCCACGATCTTCTGCGTCTGTGCAGCGAGTTCTTCGCGCGTCGCGACATCCGGATTCTGCAATTGCACCAGTCCGATCACGATGCCGTTTGGCGACTTGTTCAATCCGCCCAATCCACTCGAGCTCATTCAATGACCTCCTTCAAAGGTTCGGCTGCAGGCACGGTTTGCGCGACCGTATCGCCATGTCCCGCCATGTAATGACCGAGCGTTGCACGATCTGCGTTTGCGGCGGATGTCTCGAACACGAGTTCGCCTTCCGCGATCACCGCGATACGGTCCGCCAGTTCCAGCAATTCGTCGAGATCTTCGCTGACCAGCAGGACCGCTGCGCCGGCATCGCGTGCGGCCATGATGCGTGCGTGAATGTCAGCCACCGATGCAAAGTCGAGACCAAACACCGGATTCGCGACGATCAGTACGTCGACGGGTTGACCCAGTTCGCGAGCCAGCACCGCGCGCTGCACGTTGCCGCCCGAGAGTGTGCCGATGGCGCGTTCAGGAAGCGGCGGCCGCACGTTGAATTCATCAATGAGCTGGGCTGCACGATCGCGCATCGCGCGGCGGTCGAGACGCCAACCGCCACGGCGCAGCGGCGCGCGATCAAAGTCCCGAAGCGCAAGGTTTTGCGCGACGCTCATGCTCGCCACGCACGCATTCTTGAGCGGCTCCTCGGGAATCGCGAACACGCGCCGTTGCGTCATCTCTTCACGTGTCGCCCGATACGCGCGGCCGTCGATTTCCATCTCACCGGCCTTCACGCGGCGTTGCCCGACAAGCGCTTCGACCAGTTCCTTCTGACCATTCCCCGATACTCCCGCAATGCCGAGTATCTCTCCCGCGCGAACCTGCAGCGACACATGTTTGACCGCGGCGTGGCCGCGATCATCGTCGACGGAAAGCGTCCTGATTGCCAGGCGAATCTGCGCTGCAGCGTCCACCGGTTTGCGTGCGACCCGTTCGGCGGTGACCGCCTCCATCACGGCGTGGTCGCGGGTTTCATCGGCGCCCATCATCAGCCCGGCCAGCGCGTCGCGGTTCGTGCCCGACACCGCGCCCGATCCAACCTGACGCCCTTTGCGCAGCACGGTCACGTCGTCGGCGTAGGCCATCACTTCGCGGAACTTGTGCGTGATCATCAATACAGTCAGCTCGCCGCGCGTGGTCAGGTCGCGCATCAGCCCAAGCACTTCGTCGGCTTCCTGCGGCGTGAGGACGGAGGTGGGTTCATCGAGGATCAGGAAACGCTGCTTCAAATACAACTGCTTGAGGATCTCCAGCTTCTGCTTTTCCCCGGCCGCAAGGCCCGACACCGGTGCATCGAGGGGCAGGCGGAACGGCATGCTCTTCATGAACGTTTCGAGTGCCGCGCGTTCTGCTTTCCAGTCGATTTTCCAGGGCAGGCGGCCGCGCGCCAGCAACAGGTTCTCTTCCACCGACAAACCCGCGGCCAGCGTGAAATGCTGGTACACCATGCCGATACCCAGTGCCTGTGCATCACGCGGCGACGTAATATGAACCTCGCGATTGCCTACCGAGATCTGCCCTTCATCGAGCACGCCGTAACCCACCAGTCCCTTCACGAGCGTGCTCTTGCCTGCACCGTTTTCGCCGAGCAACGCGTGGACAGTGCCCGCGCGGACCTTGATCGACACATTGTCGAGCGCACGAAATGCGCCGAAGGATTTGCCGGCGTTGTGGATCTCCACGTCGAGCGCATGCGATGCAGTGGACATGGTCAGCCGCCGAGCGTGGTCAGGAGCGCTTGTGAATCGGAAACCGTACCGAACACGCCACCTTGCATCGTGATCATGTGCAGCGCCGCGTCGTGGTTGCCGGGATCGGTCGCGCCACAACAATCGGCGAGCACGGTGCATTCGAAACCGCGGTCGTTCGCTTCGCGCATGGTGGTGTGCACGCAGACGTCGGTGGTGATGCCGGTCAGCACCAGATTCACGATGCCGCGCGTGCGCAGAATCAGTTCGAGATCGGTGGCGCAGAACGAGCCCTTGCCGGGTTTGTCGATGACAATTTCGCCCGGCAGCGGCGCGAGTTCATCGATGATTTCCCAACCTGGTTCGCCGCGCACGAGAATGCGGCCGCAAGGGCCATCGTCGCCGATACCCACGCCTTCCGTTCCCGCGCGACGGCTACGCCAGCGCTTGTTTGCAGGCAGATCAGACAGATCCGGCCGGTGCCCTTCGCGCGTGTGAATGATCGTGAAGCCCTGCTCGCGCATCATGTTCATCACGTGTTTTATCGGTTCGATAGGCGCGCGCGTGAGCGACAGGTCGTAGCCCATCTTGTCGACATAACCGCCATGTCCACAGAAATCAATCTGCATGTCGATGACAACGAGCGCGGTATTGTCGGGGCGCAGGTTGCCGTCGAAGGGCCACGGATAAGGTCTGGCTTCAATGAATCGGTTCATGGTCGGAGCGCCTTCAAAAAGGGGTCAGCGTGTGAGACTCAGTTCGCCCGGCGCGCCGGCGAGCGTGCGGTCGGGACGGCAATTGATGATCATGATCGCGAGCGTGAGCACGTACGGCGCAGCGTTGTAGAGGTAATAACCGCTCGTCACGCCGATAGCCTGCAATGCCGGGCCGAGAGCGCCGGCGGCGCCGAAGAGCAACGCAGCCCACAGGCATCGCAGCGGTTGCCAGCGCGCGAAGATGACGAGCGCGACCGCCATCAACCCTTGTCCGCTCGATAAACCTTCATTCCAGCTACCCGGATAAACGAGCGACAAGTACGCACCGCCCACGCCCGCAAAAAAGCCACCTACGGACGTCGCGATGATCCGAATCCGCGTCAGTGGATAACCCATTGCACGTGCAGTCTCCGCGTGATCGCCGACGAGACGCAGGGTCATGCCCCAGCGCGTGCTGCGCAATCCCCACTGCAATGCGAACGCCAGCACCACACCGATCACGAAAAGCGGATTCACGTGCAGCGCGTTATGCAATTGCGGCGAGCTGGACCATGCGCCGAAATCGAACGACTGAAGCCCGGGCGCCTGCGGTTCGATAAACGGCTTGCCCAGATAAAACGCGAGTCCCGTGCCGAGCAGCATCAACGCGATACCGAACGCGATATCGGAGACGCGGGGAAGTGAACACACAAGTCCGTGCAGGCACCCGAGCAACAAGCCGACACACCCCGCCGCGAGCACACCGGCCCACGGCGAACCTGTCAGGTAGGACGCGGCGTAACCGCTCATCGCGCCAGAAACAAGGATGCCCTCGAGCCCGAGGTTTACACGGCCGCCCTTCTCGGTCAGGCATTCGCCAAGGCTCACGAAAAGATACGGCGTACTCACACGGATCGCGCCGGCAACCAGCGACAGCAGCAGGATCACGATGGGCGAATGTGCATCAGGCATGGGTTTGCTCCATCTGCAGGTTGACATCGGCAATGGCCGCGGCCTGCAGCTGCACACGCCACGCTGCGATCCGGCCGCCCAGCGCTTCCCATGCGAGCAGGTTTGCGAACAGGAGACCTTGAAGAACCAGCGTGGTGGCATCAGGCAGATCGAGACGGCGCTGCAGCAGGCTGCCGCTCGCCTCGATGCCGCCGATCATCACCGCGCATACGATGATCGCGAGCGGATTCTGGCGCGCAGCAAATGCGACGAGGATGCCCGCATAACCGTAGCCCGCAAGCAGCGATGCATTCGCGCTGCCCTGCACCGCTGCGACTTCGAACATGCCGGCAAGGCCGGCCGCCGCGCCGCCGAGCGCGCACGCAACGAACGCAAGCACGTTCACCGGCAAGCCGACCAGACGCGCCGCGCGATTGCTGCCGCCGACGATGCGCATCGCGAAACCCTTGGTGCTGTACTTGACGAACACCCACGCCGCGATGCATGCAAGTACGCCCCACATCAGGCCCCAGTGCACTTCCAGGCCCGGCAGCGAACCTATCGACATCGACTGGGGGACGGGGAGCGTGGAGGGTTTGTTGAGGCTCGCAGGATCGCGCAACGGTCCTTCCACAAAGAACTTGAAGAGCGCAATCGCGATATACGCCATCAGCAGACTGCTGATGGTTTCGTTCACGCCGCGCCATTGCCGCAACGCGCCCACTGCGCCAATCCACACAGCGCCCGCAAGCATGCCGGCAAGCGCCATCAACGGCGTCGCGATGAGCCACGGCGTATTCGCGGGCAGCATCTGCGGAACGATGGCCGCGCACATTCCGCCAAGCGCCAACGCGCCCTCCCCGCCGATCACGATCAGCCCCACTTGCGCGGGCAAGGCCACGCAAAGCGCCGTGAGCATCAGCGGCGACGCACGCAGCAAGGTGCTCTGCCACGCGAACGACGACCCAAACGCGCCCTGTACGATGAGGCCGACCGCATCGAGGACCGGCTGCCCCTGCACGAGCAGGAACAACGAAAACAACACCAGGGTTCCGGCAAGCGCGAGCACCGTCGGAATGGCCGGCAACACAGCCAGTAAAACGCGGGCGGTCGAAGCATTGGGACGCATCACGGCTCCTTCAGTTTGACAACGCCATCAGATCTGGCCCGTAACACCCGACACCAGATAGTTCATGCTTTCCAGGGTGTAGTCGGTTTGCGGATGACTCGTGCCGGCGGCTATAGCGACCCCACCCTTGTTGTCCTTGATCGGCCCCTTGAAGATCACGAACGAGCCGGCCATCATGCTGGCCTTGACCGTGTCGGCGGCCTTCTTCGCATCGGGCGTGACTTTTGCGCCGTAGGGCGACATCTTGACGAAGCCCTCCTTCAAACCGCCGCGCAATACATTGGGCTGGGGTTTGCCTGCTTGCGCATCGGCCACGAGTTCCTTGTACGGCGTCGCCCAGTCCCATTCGGCGCCCGTGAGATAACCCTTTGGTGCGAGCGCCGCCTGGCTCGCGTGATAACCGCAGCTCATCGCGCCACGTTTCTCGGCGGTTTCGACAACGACCTTCGGGCCATCGACGTGACACGTGATCACATCGCAACCCTGATCGACAAGGCTGTTCGTCGCTTCCGCTTCCTTCACGGGCATCGACCAGTCGCCGGTGAAAATCACTTGCGTCGTGATCGACGGATCGACGGACTGCGCGCCGAGCGTGAAGGCGTTGATGTTGCGCAGCACCTGCGGAATAGGCTTGGCCGCGACAAAACCCAGTTTTTTGCTTTTGCTCATGTGCCCTGCGACCACGCCGTTCAGGTACTGGCATTCATCGATATAGCCAAAGTAGCTCGCAATGTTCGGCGGATTGCCCTGCTTCCACAAACCGCCGCAATGCGCGAAGCGCACGTTCGGATACTTGGCCGCCATCTTGAGCACGTGCGGATCGAAGTAACCAAAGGAGGTCGCGAAGATGAGCGTGGCGCCGTCCTGTTCGATCATCGCCTCCATGGACTTCTGGACCGCGATGGTTTCGGGCACGTTCTCTTCTTCCACGACCTTGACGTTCGGCAGTTTCTTGATGATCGCCGCGGCCGAGGCCTGCGCCTGGTTGTAGCCGTAGTCGCCGCGCGCACCGACATAGATCACGCCGACGGTGGTTTTTCCAGCCGCGAACACCGACTGGAACGGCGCCATGGTCGCAAGCGCCAAGAGGCTCGCGTCTTTGATGAATGTGCGGCGGCTGGTCATTTTGTTGGGTTCCTGTTCGATTGAATGTTATGGATTACTTGATTACTTATTGAGGCCGTCGAGGTACGCGATCCAGCCGCCGAACGCGGTGATGTCCTGTGCGCCGCTGTCCGCCGATACCGCCCACGGTTCGCAGATGAAGCCTTTGACGAACCGTCCATCGGCAAGCTCGACAGTGCCGATACCCATCGGCGATGGAACGTCCATCACGAACTTCCCGAACGTGCGCACCGGCACGTCCCATACTTCGACGGCGATCGAGGCGCCTTCGTGTTTCGCGTCACGAACAAGCCCGGGCTTCGGCGGCGATGTATTCGCAAGCGCGAACAGCAGATACGCAGGCGATGTCCTGGTCGCTTCGACGAAACGCGCGGCCGCTTCCTGTAGTTGCCGGTTGAGCGGCTGCCCGCGCAGGTGTGCGCCAACCACTGCGAGTGCAACGGTCGGTTCCTGGAACGGCAACGGTTGAAGATTGGGAGCGGCGTGGGTCGTATTGTCGAAAAGCGCCTGGATGCGCGCGCCCAGAACCGCCAGCCGATGATCCGCGCCGCTCGGCGCAATCAGCGTCACGCCTGCAGGCAAACCATCGCTTCGACGCGCGCACGGCACCGATAACGCGCACAGGTCCAGAAGATTCACGAAGTTGGTGTAGTAACCCAGCTCGCTGTTGCGTTCGATCGGACTCGCCTGCACATCGGCGATAAGCGGATGCGTCGGCGTGGTGGGTACGATCAGGACATCAATGGCGTCGAAGCATCGCTCCGCTTGCCGCTTGAGTTCGGCAAGCGCGTACTGGCCGTTGAAGGCATCGACCGCGCTGAAGCGGTCCGCCTTGCCGATCACGGCGGCCACGGTTGCATCGATGTCCGCGAAGTTGGTGTCGAAGAACGCGCCGAGCGCCGCGCGCCGTTCGGCGACCCAAGGGCCACCGTAGAGCAACGCCGAAGCGCGCTTGAACGGGGCAAGATCGATTAGGTCCGGTGTCGTTGCAAGATCAGCCGACAACACTTTGAGGCTTGCGTTAAAGGCTTGGTGCGCGGTTGTATCGTCGAAGAATTCGAGTTCTGCCGGAACGCCCAAACGCAACGGCGACGACGCCGCGCCCAATGGCGCAACCCGCCGCGAGTACGCATCACCCGCGTCGAACTTCGCCATCTGCGCAAGGACATGCCACGCATCGGCGACATCGTGCGCAAAGATCGACAGCGTATCGAGGCTTCGGCACGCGGGCACCACGCCGCTTTTGCTGACAAGGCCCAGCGACGGCTTGAGGCCAACCACTCCGTTGAATCCTGCAGGCACGCGGCCGGACCCCGCAGTGTCCGTACCGAGCGAGAACGCAACGCATCCCGCCGCGACAGATACTGCCGAGCCGGAGCTCGACCCGCCCGACACGCGCTCCGGAAACTCGACCTGACGCACCGCCCCGAACGGCGAACGCGTACCGACAAGTCCCGTGGCGAACTGATCGAGGTTGGTCTTGCCGATGAGAAGCGCGCCGGCATCGAGCAAGCGCTGAACGGCGAACGCGGTTTTGTCCGGCGTATAGCTGAAGGGTTCGCACGCGGCGGTGGTCGGCATGCCCGCGACGTCGATGTTGTCCTTGACCGCGAACGGTACACCGAAGAGCGGCAGGCGCTCGAAGACCGCGTCACCCTCTTCGGCAAGCGCCTTCTCAAGCACACGCGCTTGCGCACGAACCGTCTCGGCCGGCAATAGCAGCGTCCATATCTCCGGACGATCGATAACGCTGATCCGGTCGAATACAGCGTCTATGACTTCAGGCGGTGACTGGCGTCGCGCTGCATATGCGTCGGCGAGCGCCGATACAAGAAGGTGGTCAGTGGTGTCGGGGAAGTTGGACATGAATTCCGTCTTGCATACAAGATGGGATTCATAATGCAGGAGGCGTGCCAGTTTCCCGGAATTAATCAGCTAAACCCCACTAAGCCTTTACCAAAAAGGCTTCCGAGCGATCGGCTTGGCCCGCGACGTACGCTCACGAGCATCCTGGGCGTTCTGGTTCTGGTGCGCCGCGCACCTTCGCGAAACTTGGGCGCACAAAAACAGCGCGCGGCATAGCCGAACCTTTCTGCGAACCAACCTCGGCTTACAAACACCACCAAAAGCCGATGTATCCTGCAATAATAAGTCTGGATGCCTTACTAATTTTCTGAAGAATAAGCACACGACAAATGCATCCGCAATGACCTCATAGTCGCTAAGCAGATACATCATGGACATCGAAAAACCGAAGAGAAGCTGCTTGTGCGATGCGGTGACGTTTCCCGCAACCTCAATTAGTACACGTCAAGGAGCAAAAACATGAGCACCGACCCTTCCATCGATCTCGCCGCTGTGAAGACACGCCAGCAGGCCGCGTGGTCTACCGGCAATTACGCGGTCGTCGGCAGTACGCTTCAGATTGTTGGTGAAAACCTTTGCGAAGCGCTCGACCTTCGCTCGGGCAGCCGCGTACTCGACGTTGCCGCCGGCAACGGCAACGCAACGCTTGCAGCCGCCCGCCGATGGTGCGAGGTCACATCGACCGACTATGTTGCGTCGCTGCTCGAATCCGGGCGCGCCCGCGCCCAGGCGGAGGGGCAAACCATCGAGTTCCAGGAAGCCGATGCCGAAAACCTTCCGTTCCCGGATGCATCGTTCGACGTAGTGATGTCCACCTTCGGCGTCATGTTCACGCCAGACCAGACGAAAGCCGCAAGCGAACTTGCGCGCGTGTGCAAGCCAGGCGGAAAGATCGGCTTGGCGAACTGGACGCCGGGAAGTTTTATCGGACAGGTCTTCAAGACGATAGGCACTTATATTCCGCCGGCACCGGGCCTGAAGTCGCCGTCGTTGTGGGGATCGAGGGAACGGCTCGACGAACTGTTCGCCGGCACCGCGCATGAGATCAACGCGAACGAATGCGCGTTTGTCTTCCGTTATCGGTCACCGGCGCATTTCCTCGAAGTGTTCCGCACCTACTATGGCCCGATGAACAAGACCTTCGGTGCCCTGGACGCCGGGAAACAGGCGGCATTCGCCCAGGAGTTGCTCGGACTGATGGAAAGCAGGAATCGTTCGGGAGACGGTACGCTCGTGCTGCCAAGCGAATACCTGGAGGTTGTGATCACGCGGAAATAACGAATTGGCTTCCCAAGAGGGAAGCCACTAACTAGTCCCGAATTGCAACGATCGCTTCTATTTCGACCGTGATGTTCCCGGGCAACGAGCCTACGCCGACGGCTGAACGAGAATGCCGGCCGGCGTCGCCGAATACATCGATGAAAAGATCCGAGCAACCGTTGATCACGCGCGGATGATCCGCGAAATCCGGCGTTGCGTTGACCATTCCGAG